>NZ_JADFBZ010000020.1:0-45070 GCF_015223095.1 Moraxella sp. K127
TCTGGAAGTAATGATTGTTGATTTTAAAGTGATTTAATCAGCTCTTGTATTCCAAGACCTGATTAAATCGTCAAAAGATTTGGGTAATCTAAATCTTACACGCACCGCCTTCACAGCCGTCATCATTGTCGCCATCAAATCCGCTGACCACGCTCACGTCCGCCAAATCGCCAAGCATGGTATCAAAGTTCAGCTCATCAAGGTTTAAATCGTCCAAATCAATCGCTTGTGGGTTTGTCATGGGTGTCTCCGAGTTGGGTTTATAAAAATAAAAGATTGGATTGGCGAATCATTTCGCCCTTATTTGATTATATATCCAAAGGTTGCCATTCTTTACCCTTTAATGGCGGTAGATAGGCAAGACCTTTTTGTTGATACGCCCAAAGCTGACTTGGGATTTTGTAGATGTCGTTACGCTCGAGGTCTATGTGTGTGGCAATTTTATCGGTTTGACCTGTTTTTAGTAGTGTGGCAAAGTTGGGATTTATCATTACCGCCTTGCCAACAGCGATGAATTCTGCCCAGCCTGTATCATACGCACGCACCACGTCATCGGCAGAGAGCAGACAACCCACACCAATTAAGGGCAATCTACCACCAATACGCTCATGCAGTTGTTCTATGCGTGTCAAATTGGTGTCTGCCCCACGTCTTGCCTTTTTATAAAAATCCCACAAAGAAACGTGCAGATATTGCAAAGGTTCATGAACCAAAGCATCAATCAAATCAAAAGTATCCGCCATTGTCAAGCCGTCATCGCCTGCCTCCTCTGGTGAAAAACGATACCCAACGATAAACTCTGGCTTGTTATGTTTGGCTTTAACATCATTGACTGTCTTGATGACGCATTTGGGAAAACGCAAACGGTTCTCTAAACTGCCTCCCCACTCATCATCTCGCTTGTTGGCTTGGGGTGAGAAAAATTGCTGAATCAGATAATTGTTCGCCCCATGAATTTCCACACCGTCAAAGCCTGCTCGTATGGCTAAGTCAGTTGCCACGCTAAAGCCTTTGATGATTGCCTGTATCTCGTCCACACTCATGGCTCTGGCGGATTGTGTGCCATCATCCATGGCAGATGGAGCGATGACCTCGCCAAACTGGGTAAGCGACTGATAACCGCCATGATGAATTTGTAAAATTGGTTTTGCACCGCCTTGCTTGATGATGCTTGCGATTTTTGTTAGGCTTGCCAAATGGCTCTCATCATAGGCACACGGCTGACCGACAAAGGCCTTACCGCTTGGGTGTACCAAAGTTGCTGCTGTGATAAATATCCCAAAATCATCCGCTCGCCCTGTCAAAAATGCCTGCTCTTCTTCAGATAATGTGCCATCAGGGTTGGACGCATAGTGGGTCATCGGCGTAACGACAAGGCGATTACGAATCTCTACACCATTATTTAGGGTAAAAGGGCTAAAAAGTGGGGTGGTGTCAGTCATGGGGCGCTCCCTTTGAGTTAAAAAATTGATTAAAATTGGTTAAATGGCTCTGTGGTGATTATGTTCGGTTGTACTGTGCTAAAACTAACCGTCAACAGCCTCTAAGATAAGCTCATAGGAGCGGGCTTGTTTGTCTTTGTCATAAATATAGCTCACCACCATGAATTCATCGGCATTGACTTGTTTTTGTAACTGTTCTAACTGGGCTTTGACCGTCTTTGGTGAACCAATCACGCTACACGCCGTCATGCTCTTTGCCATGGATAAGATGTGCGGTGGGATACGACTTTCAATGTCTGGTACTGGCGGTTTCATGCCTGAGCGTTCGCCCGTTACCACATTTAGGAAAAACTGTAAACTGGTGGTCGCCAAAAGTTTCGCTTCGCTGTCGGTATCAGCAACGATGGCATTTAGCCCAACGATGACCTTGGGTTTGTCAAGCACATCAGAGGGCTTAAATTCTTTGCGATAAATCTCAACCGCCTGTGTTAAAAAGCGTGGTGCAAAGTGAGATGCAAAAGCATAAGGCAAACCCAATTCCGCCGCCAAATAAGCACTCTCAGGACTAGAACCTAAGATATAAAGTGGCACATTTAACCCTTTGGCAGGGTAGGCTCGCACCTTGTCGCTCTTATCATCACCAAAATAGAACTGTAACTCTTTGATATCACTGGGAAAACTTGACACAAAATCGTCCTGATGACGGCGGATGGCTTTGGCAGTGGCAGGGTCGGTACCAGGCGCTCGCCCAAGCCCCAAATCCACACGGTTGGGATATAGGCTTGCCAGCGTACCATACTGCTCAGCAACAATAAAGGGGGAATGGTTGGGGAGCATGACACCGCCTGAGCCAACCCGAATGGTGTTTGTCTTGTCAAGCACATGCCCGATAAGCAGGCTTGTGGCAGAGCTTGCCAGATATGGCATGTTGTGATGCTCGGCAATCCAATAGCGAGTGTAACCAAGACGCTCGGCAAGCTGTGCCAATGCCACAAGGTCGTCCACAGCATCGGCAAATGTCTCACCATCTCGCAAGGGGGCAAGGTTTAAAATGGATAAATCAGTCATGGCTTTTCTCAATTTTATATTTATACATATACAATAATTTAGATATATTTGGGCAAAAATTTTTAATTTGGGTATTGGTCGGGTGATGTCATTTTATCAAAAATCAATCTTATATGGGGTGTGGGACATACAAAACATGGTGATTTATTCCTAAACTGTAACCAAAACCCAAAGATGTCATATCATTTTAATCAGACAAACCGCCAATCTCATGACGCACTTGATGGATAAATTTGTCCACACCACCAGAATGATAGCGGTAGTAGGTCCATTTGCCAATGCGTCTGCTCTGTATCAGCCCTGTTTGTTGTAGGTTATTTAGATAGCTTGAAATTACCGATTGGGCAAGTCCTGATTTTTCGGCAATCACACCCACACAAATCCCACCATCAAATCCTGTTTCTGTACAACGCAAGGCATCCACCCCAAAATGTGTGGCAGGGTCTTTTAGCCACAGTAAAATTTGGTAGCGAACATCGTTGCCCAGCACTTTAAAAATGTCGGTAGATTTCATGAATTGAATGCAGGTGATTTTATAAACAATATATCATTATATCTATAAATTTAGATATGTCAAGATGATTGTGATATCACAAAAATCATGAGATGATAAATGAGATGATAAATGTGATAAAATGACATAAAACCATGTTGACATCTTATAAAAACCACACCATGCTCCAAACTGCACCACCCATGAAAGACGGCGTATCTCCAAGCCGTATTTATTTAGAAAAATTAAACAATACACCCAAGAATTTGTTGGTATTTTTATGCCAAAAATTCCCCCATGTCAGCTTTGATGAATGGTGGGCACGTTTTGAGAATGGTGATGTGTGGAGCGATACAACAGAGGGTGGGTTTGTGCCATTGATGTCAGATGCACCCTATCTACATGGGCGGACGATTTATTATTACCGTAGCTTAGCGTGTGAGGTTGTTGTGCCGTTTGATTATCAGATTATCTTTGAAAATGATGAGTTTATGGTGGTGGATAAACCCCATTTTTTGGCGGTAACGCCATCGGGCAGTTATGTCAAACAGACCCTGCTTGCTCGCCTAAAAGCCGATACGGGCAACGCTGATTTATCCCCCATTCACAGGCTAGACAGAGAGACGGCAGGGCTCATTCTCATCAGTAGAAATGTCGCCACTCGCCATCGCTATCAAGCCTTATTTGCCCATCATGCCATCAACAAAGTGTATCATGCCATTGCCACTGTTAATCATAACTTAACAATGCCGACAGATGTTCGCTTGCATTTGGAGCGTGGTGAGCCGTTTTATGTCATGTGTGTTAATACCGACAAACCTGTCAATACGCACACGCACATTGATATTTTGGCGGTCAAAGGCGACCTTGCCAAGTACGAACTTCGCCCCACGACCGGCAAACTTCATCAGCTTAGAGTTCATCTAAACCATCTTGGCACACCCATCTGCCACGACCCTTATTATCCATCTGTCCGTCATAAGCCCAAAGATGACTTTACCAGCCCCTTACAACTACTTGCCAAACACCTTGTGTTTGACGACCCCATCACAGGCGAGCGGCGGGAGTTTACATCAAGGCAGGAGCTGGATTTGTAAAAAACCCTGCAACTGGGCAGGGTTGGGATAGATTTGTTGGCGTTAAATCACCAAAACAAAAAACTCACCCCAAGCAAAATAAGTAGCACGCATTGGAGTATTAAAAAGGTTTGGTGTTTTTTTAAAAATGCCACAAGGGGCGAGCCTTGCTCTTTGCCTTCTTTGTCGTCCATATTTTGGACGGTCAGCGTGTCAAGCTCTTGCTTGGCTGGGTGTTTGTTGTCGTTCATGGGGGCAGTTGATTTCTCATTGACAAAATCATTGGGGTTCATGCTCATGACCATGTCAAATCTCCGTGGTGCTGATGTTTGCTTTTTGCTCAATTTATTGTAATTTTATGTAATTAAATATTACGATAAATATTTTTTGTGTTATTTGTTGTACTATTATATCGGTTTTTTTGAAAAATTTAAATAAAAAATAGCATTTTTGTGTAAAATTCATCAGTATTTTTGTAAATTTCTATCTTTGATAGAATTAATGGATGGTTCCAATCCCATGCCAAATACTCATCAAACAAAATCAAATCAGACAGCCACGCCAAAAAATGATAAAATAGGCTGATTTATCCATTCTCTTTTATTGATAACATAGGAACTCCCATGACGACACTTACCGCCGACCCCAAAACCACAAACGAGCAATTATTTGAAAAAGCCAAACGCCATATCCCAGGGGGTGTAAACTCGCCCGTGCGTGCCTTTGCAGGGGTGGGTGGTACGCCTGTTTTTATAAGCCGTGCCAAGGGTGCATATATGTATGATACCCAAGGGCGTGAGTACATTGATTATGTGGGTTCGTGGGGGCCGATGATTTTGGGTCATGCTCACCCCAAGGTCGTCGATGCGGTAAAGCTCGCCTGTGATGACGGCTTGTCTTTTGGGGCTCCCACGCCATTTGAGACGACCATGGCGGATTTGATTGCCGATATCATGCCACACATTGAGCTCATTCGCATGGTGTCATCAGGCACAGAAGCTACCATGAGTGCCATTCGTCTGGCTCGTGGCTACACAGGGCGAGACAAGATTGTCAAATTTGAGGGGTGCTATCATGGGCATTCAGACAGCTTGCTTGTTAAGGCAGGCTCTGGCATGCTAGATATTGGTGAGCCGACATCCAAGGGCGTGCCTGCCGACTTTGCCAAACATACCATTACTCTACCTTATAATGACACCCAAGCACTACAATCTGCCTTTGACAAATTTGGTGATGAATTTGCATGCGTGATTTTAGAGCCGATAGCGGGCAACATGAACATGGTTATCCCAAGCCAAGAATTTCATAACACCCTGCGTGAGCTTTGCACCAAGCACGGGGCGGTGTTGATTTTTGATGAGGTGATGACAGGTTTTCGTGTGGGACTAAAAGGGGCAAGTCATCATTTTGGTATTACCCCCGACCTTAGCACCTTTGGTAAAATCATCGGAGCTGGCTTGCCTGTGGGGGCGTTTGGCGGTAAGCGTGAGATTATGGAATGTATCGCTCCCTTGGGCGGTGTTTATCAAGCAGGGACACTGTCTGGCAACCCCTTAGCCATGCGTGCAGGTAAGGCGATGTTTGATGAATTAACTCGTCCGAATTTTTATGAAGAATTAACCGCCAAAACTGCTAAACTGGTAAACGGCTTGCAAGCACTGGCGGGCAAACACGGCATAGCATTTTCAAGCTGTTATGTGGGCGGTATGTTTGGACTGTTTTTTAGCAAAGAGTTACCCAAAAACTTTGATGATGTGGCACACGCCGATACCAAACGCTTTAACCAGTTTTTTCATGCCATGCTAAAACAAGGCATATACCTTGCCCCATCTGCCTTTGAAGCTGCCTTTATGTCTATTGCCCACACCGATGATGACATTGAGCGGACACTTGTTTGTGCAGATAAGGCATTTGGTGAGCTGATTGGTTGATTTTTTAAAATTGACTACCATATAATTTGATTGTATTGCTAATTAAAATTGCTGTTATAAAATATTTTTGCCCTGTGCAATTTGGAAAAAACCATGCTAACAAAAGCCATCAGTGCTGTATTCGGCACCAAAAACGAACGTGAATTAAAGCGTATGCAAAGGCAGGTGGACAAGATTAACGCCCTTGAACCCACAATCTCGGCACTGTCTGATGATGAGCTACGCCAAAAAACCGATGAGTTTAAAAGCCGTCATGCCAATGGCGAGAGCCTTGATAAGCTCTTGCCCGAAGCGTTTGCCGTGTGCCGTGAAGCGTCCAAACGTGTGAACGGCATGAGACACTATGACGTTCAGCTCATCGGTGGCATGACCTTGCACGAGGGTAAGATTGCCGAGATGAAAACGGGCGAGGGTAAGACCTTAATGGCAACCCTTGCCATGTACCTAAATGCCATCAGTGGCAAGGGCGTACACGTTGTAACGGTGAACGACTATCTGGCAGGGCGTGATGCCGAGCTAAACCGTGGACTGTTTAGCTTCTTGGGGCTGACGGTGGGCGTGATTTATAGCCAACAGCCCCCCCATGAGAAATTTGATGCCTACCGTGCCGACATCACTTATGGCACCAATAACGAATACGGTTTTGATTATCTGCGTGATAACATGGTGTTTAGCAAAGATGAGAAAAAACAGCGTCCCTTAAACTACTGTATCATCGATGAGATTGACAGTATTTTGATTGACGAGGCTCGGACACCGCTCATCATCTCAGGGCAGGCCGAGGATTCGGCTCATCTGTATGCCTTGATTAATAACATCATTCCCCGCCTAAAAAAATCCGACAACGAAGAGGATAATAAAAACAACGTGGCGGAGGATTTTTGGATTGATGAGAAAAACCGAGCCATTGAGATTAGCGAAAAAGGCTATGAGAAAATTGAGAAATTCTTGATAGAAGTGGGCGAGCTTGGCGAAAAAGAAAGCCTGTACAGCCCTGCTCGTCTGCCCCTACTTGCTCATGTGCAGGCGGCGATTAGGGCTCATCATCTGTTCATCAAAAACGTGCATTATATCATCTCTGATGATAATGAAATCGTCATCGTGGACGAAAACACGGGGCGTACCATGCCCGGTAGACGGTGGAGTGAGGGGCTACATCAAGCGGTAGAAGCCAAAGAGGGTGTGGAGATTCAAGCCGAAAACCAAACCATGGCAACCACCACGTTCCAAAACTATTTTCGTCTGTATGACAAGCTCTCTGGCATGACAGGGACGGCAGACACCGAAGCGGCGGAGTTTAAGTCCACTTATGACATTGATGTGGTCATCATTCCCACGCACCGTCCGATTGCTCGTGTGGATTTGAACGACCAAATTTTCTTATCCAAATTGGGTAAATATCAAGGCATTATCCGTGAGATTCGCCAAATCACCGCCAAAGGAGCCCCTGTACTGGTCGGTACGGCAACCATTGAGGCAAGTGAGGAGCTGTCGTATTTGCTTGACCAAGCCGGCATTAAACATAACGTCCTAAACGCCAAACAGCACGAACGAGAAGCCGAAATCATCGCCCAAGCAGGCAGACCGTCTGCGGTAACCATTGCCACCAACATGGCAGGACGTGGTACGGATATTATCCTAGGCGGTAACTGGCAGGCGGAGATAGAGGATTTGGACGCACTCACCGACGCCCAAAAGAGCGAATTACAAAGCCAATGGCAAGCTCGTAACGAGGCGGTCAAATCAGCAGGGGGTTTGCACATCATCGGCTCTGAACGCCACGAATCACGCCGTATCGATAACCAGCTTCGTGGGCGTGCAGGGCGACAAGGCGACCCCGGTCAGTCTCGCTTTTTCTTGTCATTAGAAGATGACTTGATGCGGATTTTTGCAGGCGACCGTGTGGTGTCAATGATGCGTGCCATGGGACTAAAAGAAGATGAAGCTATTGAGCATAAAATGGTGTCTCGCTCGATTGAGAATGCACAGGGCAAGGTAGAAGCTCGTGATTTTGACGCTCGCAAAAGCCTGCTAAAATACGATGATGTCGCCAACGAACAGCGTAAGGTCATCTATGGACAGCGTGATGATTTGCTAGAAGAGATTGATTTACAAGAGTCCATCAAAGCCATGCACCATGAGGTGTATAACGCCCTTATCACGCAGTTCGTGCCAGAGGGTTCGGTTGATGACCAGTGGAACATTGACGGGCTAGAAGATGAGATTGAGGATGCCTTTGGCTATTATATGCCGATTAATGACTGGCTAGATGCCGACCGCCGTCTTGATGAAGAGGGCTTGCGTGCTAAGATTATTGATTTTGCCATCGCTCATTATCAGAAAAAACGTGAGTCTATGGGTGAGCAAAACGCTGCTCGATTGGAGCGTGATTTTATGCTCCGTAACCTTGACCGCCACTGGAAAGAGCATTTGACCCAAATGGATCAACTGCGTAAAGGCATTCATTTGCGTAGCTACGCCCAAAAGAATCCTGAGCAAGAGTATAAGCGTGAATCTTTTGATTTGTTCCAGTCCATGCTTGGGGCAATTAAATCAGACGTGGTGCAGGACTTGGCACGGGTACATATCGCCACCCCAGAAGAGATTGCCCAAATGGAAGAAGAGCGTCGCCGTCAAGCCGAGATGATGCGACTGCATTTTGAGCATAATGACATGGGGCTAGAAGGCGAGATTGCCACCGATGAGAGTCGCCCACGAGCCACCCAAAATGTCCAGCGTATCACGGTCAGTTTGGGCGGTGCTGTACCGTCCATGCCAAATCTTACGCCAAACGGTCATGCCAATACCAACACTAATACCAGCATGGACACCAACCAAAGCATGACAGATGTGGGCGACACCGCAGAAACCCAAAACACCGATGATGTCTTTATCCCTGCCAACATCAACCGTAACGCCCCCTGCCCCTGTGGCAGTGGCTTAAAGTATAAACAATGTCATGGTAAGATTTAGCATTTAACACTTAAAGGCAATCATTAAAAAAGGGCGTCATGCCCTTTTTGTTTTAAACTCTCATTTACCACGCATATCAATCACCCACACTTCTGCTTGTGAACCCAAGCGAAACGGCACGCCCCAAAAGCCATAGCCTGATGACACCACCACATGCGTGCCGTTGATTTTTTCGTGTCCGTATGCCACACGGTTTAGGGCTTTGACGATAAAATTGGCAGGGAAAACTTGCCCGTTATGGGTATGCCCCGACACTTGCAGGTCAATGGGCAGTTGTACGTTTTGGTCAATCTGGCTTGGTCGGTGGTCAAGCAGTATCACAGGATAGCGAGTATCCACGCCACGCATCAGCTCGTGCGTGGGCAAACGGTCGGCATAATGGTCATCATACCGTCCGATAATCGTCATCGGCGTGCCATTGATGACAAACATCTGAGCGGTGTCATCAAGCAGTACCGCTCCGCTATCACGCACCGCTTGTACGATGGCGTGGCGTTCTTTGGCGTTGTATAGGTCATGATTGCCAAGGCTGGCGATGAGATTGCCATTGACCGAAGCAACTAGGTTGTCAAAAGCGGTGTGCATCTTTTCGCCATGATAAACGTGCGTGTCATCGTCCATGATGTCCCCCGGCATGAGTAGCATGTCCGCTTTTTCACGTCTTAAAATATCCGCCAAACGATTGAGCTGGCGACTGCCGACCAAGTAGCCCAAATGGGTGTCGCTCGCCACAGCCACTCTCACAGGGTTCATCGGCTTATCAATCTGTATGGACAAATGTCGCACTACGGGCGTATAAGCGTTATAAACGGACAAACCAACCAATCCAAGAAAGCTTGCCACGCCAAACACACGCACCATCACACCATCTACCCCACCCATGATGGCACCAAAAGATGGGATGTGCTTTATGGCAAACACAAGCAGTGTGGTCATGATAATGCTTAGCACCCCAAGCCACAGCACCGCCATATAACCCATGCCAAAGCGAAACATGCCGATAAACAGCGTAACCAAAAACAAATGCGTGATGACAAACATACCCACAAAAACGGCAGTTTTGGCATTGGGTAGATAAGGTTTGATGAGCCAAAAAATGCCCTTTGCTCCGATGTAGGTAAACAGCTCAATGAGCAAAATGGTCGTGGCTAAGAAGAAAAGTCGTCTCATGGTGGATTTTTTAAAAAAAATTATTCATATTACCCCGACCCACCCCAAAACACAAGTCATAAATCCCAACCGTAATTATTTAAAAAATAAAATACTAGCATTTAAAAAATACTCTCATTTTATTAATAATTCCTATTTACATAGCCATACGATGATTTTATAATATTAGACTTCTTTCCAAACCCTGATTTTTGTGGATTTTTAAAAACCTCAACCCCAATACTTATAAGGGTTTATTTTTAGTTTGGAAAGAGATTTATTGCTGTTTTGTAAATTACTTTTATCATAGAGTATGGAGTGATTATGCCTGCCTAGTTAAGCCCTATCTTTAAGCATAAGCCCTTATCCTTATGCCTTGTTATGATAATGAGTGCTGTCGCTTTTGCCAAAGATGGTCATGCCGACCAAAGCAGTCAAGCCAACTTTGCTCAGCCACATGTCGTGCTACCTGATGAAACCATTACCGCCGAAGCTCAGGTCAAGCAGTCGCTCGGTGTGTCCAATATCAATCAAGCCGACCTAGACCGTACCCCCGTCAAAAGCGACATCTCTGACATCGTCCGCAAAATGCCAGGGGTAAACCTAACAGGCAACTCTGCCACAGGTCAGCGTGGCAACAACCGCCAAATAGACATTCGGGGCATGGGACCTGAGAACACCTTGGTACTGGTGGATGGCAAGCCCATCACGTCCAGAAACTCGGTGCGTTATGGCTGGCAGGGTGAACGTGATACTCGGGGTGATTCACAGTGGATACCCGCCAATGCCATCGAAAAAATAGAAGTCCTAAGGGGGCCATCCGCCACTCGTTATGGCAGTGGGGCGATGGGTGGCGTGGTCAATATCATCACCAAACCTGTGAGTGATGAGCTGGCAGGCACCGCAGAAATTTACATCAATCAACCCCAAAATTCCAAAGAAGGTGACAGCTGGCGTGTGGGGGCAAGCCTAAGCGGGGCTATCATTGCTGATAAATTAGGATTTAGGCTCTATGGCGGTCTTAACAAAACAGACATGGATGCCGTGGACATTAACCCTTTGGTGCCTTATACGACTCCGAACGGCACCTATCTGACCCGCTCAGCAGGGCGTGAAGGCGTGGAAAACAAAGATGTGGGTTTGCGTTTGACTTACCAAATTAGCCCCGACCACAGTCTGACATTTGACGCCACTTATGGTCAGCAAGGCAATAAGTACGCAGGCGACACCCAAAACTCCAACCGTGATGCCACCGCCATATCCGACAGTCAAACCCAAAGCAACGCCCTACTAAACAGTCTTATCGGTAGCCAAACCAACCGCATGAGACGAGACAGCTACTCACTCACCTATGATGGGGCGTATGATTGGGGTGATGGTAAACTTACCCTGCAACACGACCAAACCAAAAATACCCGCCTAAACGAAGGGTTGTCAGGCGGGCCCGAAGGGGTGATTTTTGAGAATGCTGCCAATCCACTGCGTTTTGAGACCACCGAGCTGACTGCCCAACGCTTGCATGGCGAGATTGTCAAGCCTTTTTATCTTGGTGTGCCACAGACCGTGACATTGGGCGTGGAATATGTTCATGATAAGCTCATTGATAATGCCAATACCGATGAAGGGACAGCCACAGGCACGGTATCTGTCACCGAACTCGATGCCCAAAAATACACAACAGGCGACCGCTCCACCATGACATCCCGCATTATGTCTGCCTATGCCGAAAACAATTTGGCAGTTACCAAGAACACGGATTTGGTGTTGTCTGCCCGCTATGACCACCACAACAAATCAGGCGGTAATTTTAGCCCTGCCATCAATCTAACTCACCACCTGACTGATGCATGGACGCTAAAAGCAGGCGTGGCTCGTGCCTATAAAGCCCCCAACCTTTATCAAAATGCCGAAGGTTATCTGTTGTACACTCGTGGGCAGGGTTGCCCCATTCATCTAAGTACTGCCGATAACAATCGCTGTGTTCTACAAGGCAATAGCGACCTAAAACCCGAAACATCTATAAACACCGAATTTGGCGTACAATACCAACATGGCGACATCAACGCCAGTGCCACCTATTTTCACAGTGATTACAAAAACAAAATCGTCGCTGGTACAACGAGCCTAAGCAGTGACATCGTCTCATTAAGGGGCGTGGATTATACCTATAATTTATTAAAATGGGAAAGTACCCCAAAAGCGGTCGTTGAAGGCATTGAAGGTAACTTGACGTGGCAAAGAGGCGACTGGCGCATCAATAACAACCTAACTTACATGATAAATTCCAAAGACAAGCAAACGGGCAACCCCTTGTCGCTGGTGCCGACTTATACATGGAACACCAGCGTGGGTTATGACATCAATGACAAGTGGGACGTGAATGCCACCTATACCCAATACGGTCGCCAAAAGGTACGCCAATTTGCCCAAAGCAACATCGAAAACCTAAACGGCAATGGTCTGTTAAACAACCAAGATGTCAAAGGCTATGGCATATTTTCAGTCAATACGGGCTATTATTTTAATGACCATGTCAGCGGACGTATCGGGATAAACAACGTCTTTGATAAACAACGACTGCGTGATAACACGATAAGCCAAAGTTATAATGAAGCAGGTCGCTCGTACTTTGCCAGTTTAAGGTATGAGTTTTAAATACTTTTTCCAAACCAAAACACCCAAGCCATCAATGGTTTGGGTGTTTTTATTAGGGTGTGTTAAATATTGGTATTTGCAATGAAAAATGAGAAAAATCGCACGTTTTTCAAGGAAAAAACGCAGGCTGATAGTTGTTCTATCAGACAAGTTTTTGACGATGAAAAACAAGATTTAGCCATTTTTCATGCAAAAATTGGCTGAAATTGTCAAATTTTGCCATATTTTATAAGAATGCTATCAATGGTAGGCACGCCCTACATCATTGATAAAAAATCACGACGACACGCCCAAAAACCCCACCACCTGCCCACCGATAAAGCCTGTATCAAACGAGCGAGTGCGATAATCATAATTCATAAAACCGATATGCCCGCCATAGGTGGTATCTAGTAGCTCCACATCCGCCGACACGTCCGAGCGTTCGGCAGTTACGCCCAAAAATGGGTCATCTTTGGCGGTGATGATGAGCGTGGGCTTAGTGATGTCCGCCAAATATGGCAAGGCGGACGACTGGCGGTAGTAGTCGTTTTTTGAGCGAAAGCCATGACGGGGAGCGGTAAAGACGTTGTCAAAGTCGCCAATGCGTTTGGCAGATTTTAACGCTTTTAATTCATCAGGCGTTAGGCGGTTTTCTAGGGCTTTTTTGACAATGGGATTTAGTAGATACGGCGTATAAATGTGCCGTCCAAGCAGTCGTTCCATCGCCACCGAACTGCTCGCCAAATCCACAGGGGCGGACACCACCACCGCACGAGCAGGGATAGCGTCCGAGCCGTACTCGCCCATGTATTTGGCAAGGGCATTACCGCCAAGCGACACACCCACAGCATAGATGTGAGCGAACTCATTTTGTAAATGGGTTAAGTTATGATGAACTTCTGCCGTATCCCCTGCGTTATAAAAGACCTTGCCCGAGACCGCCACACCGCCACACGAGCGAAAATGAGCCACCACAAAATGACAATCCGCCCCATGTACTGCAAAAGCAAGCGACTTGGCGTAGTGGCTTTGGCTTGACCCTTCCATGCCGTGAAACAGCACGATGAGCGGTTTTTGGTATTTGCCGTCCACTTTGGTGTCATCAGTGAGTAGATAGTCAAACGCCACTTGGCTTTCATCAAGCGAGTCCTTGATAAGATGACGGGTGTAGTCGGGGGTGTATTTGACCACATAACGGGGCAAAATGGTTTGCAGGTGCGGATTTTTTAGCCAAATGGGCGGGCGAAAATCAGTGGCAAGGGCGGTCATGGTGCTCTCTTAATAAACAGTCATTAACTCTAAATGGGTGTGACGTGTGGGATTTCAATGGGTGTATTGTTATTCAACCTGCGTTTTTTCCTTGAAAAACGGACGATTTTTCTCATTTTTCATTGCAAATACAAAAGGCAGGCACGCCCTACATGGCATAAAATTGGCATCTTGGGGGTGTTCATAAAATGAGCTGTTTTTAGAATGACTTCGTGTTTTTAGTGTTTATCTTAATTTTGTATTGGCGTTACATTACAATGGTTTTACATTGTTATTTCAATAGGCGATACTATGGATACAAATTTTAATTTACGTCTTGATGAGACTTTAAAAGCTCAGTCCTTTGAAGTGATTGAGAGTTTTGGCATGACCCCAAGCCAGTTCATGCGGTTGATTTTAAAGCAAGTGGCAGATACGGGCAGTTTGCCTTTGTCATTTGAAAGGCGGGCAAGGGTGGTTATCCCCAACGAGCAGACCGCACAGGCAATCCGTCAAGGGCGTGCTGATTATCAAGCGGGTAAATTGGATAGATTTGAGTCAGACAATGCCATAGAAGCGATACAGGAGCTGTCTCGTGGCCAGGGCGGTGTCAGTAACCAATCAGTTTAAAAGAGATGCCAAAAAGCACCACATGAGCTTGGTTTCGCCCCAATGGATTGAAGTGATGAACTGCTTGATTAACGGCTTACCCATGCTTGTTAGGTACGCCAATCACCCACTAAAAGGCGAATGGGCTGGGTGCATGGATTGCCATGTCAAGCCTGATTTGGTGTTGATTTGTGAATTTGATGCCGATACAGATTTGATTTTGCACCGCTTGGGTAGCCATAGTGAGCTAAGCATTGCTTGATAGTGCCACCTGTCCGCTAGCTTGTTCTTTTATCAACCATTTTTCTTTTATACGCTTCCCTGCCGGCACGCACGCTACACCGAAAGCACAGGCACATGGCGTTGTCCACCACTCGCCCTTGCTGGTTGTCTTTACGCCTTAATGTGCAATTTGGCAGGTGGATTTTTCGCTGACAAAAAAAGCATTGGTACTGCTGTGATGATAAAACACGTTGCTTGATACGGCGATATAAAGTAATCTCTGGCTCGATGTTTTGATACATTGCCAAAACGTCCTTTTTTAGCGCTTGATTAATCGGCAGGTCTAAAATGGATTTTTTGGTGGGTAACTCGGCATCTTTGTTGTGATTGCATTGTTTGTGTACAATAAATAAATTATCCAAACTCTCCACAATGTCCCTAACTTCTTTTTTGGGTACCCATTTATAAACCGCTCGGGGAATATAATGTTCCACGCTCCATGTTTTGTGGTTTTTGCTGACCTGTTTTTGACAAATAATACAAATCCCATTGGTTTTTTGATAAACCAATAATTTTCGCTCTGGCGTTAATTTCTTTTGATAAATAGATACCATGTGGTTGTTTAAAAGGGGTGGTAAATTATGTTAAGTGGCTCTAAATTAATTTCAATCAAACTAAGTCAAACTAAGTCAAGCTAAGTCAAATTGCCAATTTATTATAAGCCACACCTTTTAAAAGTCAAATATTTTTGCCAAGTCTTTTTAACTCATCAATAAGCCACTTTGACCACAAACCACACCGCCACGCCACCCATGGTCAGCTTAATTTGTGAGCCGTCTGTCAAGCCCTGTGGCAAGGTGGTGCGAATGGTTTGACCGTTGTGGGTAAAGGTTATCTGTCCGCCTTGTGTGGCAAGCTGTGGCGTGATGATGAGCGTGGGCGTGCTTTGGGCGGTGCTATGATTGGCATTGGGCTTAAAATTAGCATTAGCATTGGGAGCGTGGGTCGCCATAAGGTTATTAAATTTACCAAATAAAGTTTTGGCGTTTTTGATAAAGACGGGTTTTAATTCACGCTCGGCAAAATAAGCAAAAGCGGTCGCTTGGCGTTCTAGCTTTTTTAGATTTGCCATAACCGTGGGGGATTTTTGTAGGTTGTGGCTGACGGTGGTGGCGACTTTTTGGGCGATTTTGCCGGTCGTGCTAAAATAGACGGCGTGATACACGTCATACTCGGCACGCTTTTTGGGGTCTTTTAAGGTGGCATAGGCTTCGTTAATCAGCACGATGTGTCCGCTCTCGCCCACTCGGTCGGGGTGGTGGGTTTGGGCAAGTTGGCGGTAGGCTTTTTTGATTTGTCCGATGTCTGCCGATTTTGAGATGCCCAAAATGGCGTAATAGTCGTGTTTTGGGGGTTGTTTCATTGTTTAATGGGTTTGATAAATGGGGTTTTGATGATTTTATGTGGTTTGTAAAGTCAAATCACATTTACCCTGTTAAAATTTGTCAATTAGGGCGAATGGCAATTTGCTCCTACATACCTGATTTCAATGTTAAAATCACTCTTCCAACGCTCGCTCTAACGTCTCTAACTCGTCCATTGCCATAAGTAGGCTCTCTTCGGTGTCGCTAAGCTGTTTTTTTATTTGGTTTTGGTCGGTCAGTAGGGTCATGAGCTTGTCTTTTTTATCATCATCATAAAGGGCGGTGTCCGATAGGGCGGTTTCTATCGTAGCAAGTGTTGCCCCGAGTGTGTCCAGCTCTTTTTCTAGTTTGTCAATTTGCTTACGCAGGGGGCGGTTTTTTGGCGGTTTTCGGCATTTTTTTTGCGGATTTCTTCTTTGGTTAGGGCAGGTTTGTCCGATGTGTCGTCTGCCGTTGGGGGCGGATTGTTCGCTTTGTTTTGGGCAAGTTTGGCAAGGCGAGTCTGTCTTAAATGTTCGGCATAGTCCGCCATGTCGCCTGTGAACTCGTCCGCTCGCCCGTCTGCGACCAGTATCAGACTGTCGCACACGGACGTGATGAGACCACGGTCGTGCGACACCAAGATTAACGCACCGTCAAAGTCCTGCAAGGCAAGCATGAGTGCATTTCGCATTTGTAAATCTAGGTGGTTGGTCGGCTCGTCCAGCACCAGCACGTTGGGGCGTTGCCAGACGATGAGAGCAAGGGTCAGCCGTGCCTTTTCACCCCCAGAAAACAGACGGCAAGGCGTGTCAATCTTATCGCCACGAAAATCAAAACTCCCCAAAAACGCCCGCAAATCGGCGTCTGATGTCGTCCCCGCCAGTCGCCGAAGCAGGATAATGGGTGTGGCAGACTCGTCTAGGGCGTCCATTTGATGCTGATTAAAATAGCCCAGCGTTAGGGTTTCAGAGCATTTGTGAGTGCCACCGAGCAACGGCAAATCGCCCACCAGTGCCTTAATGAGCGTACTTTTGCCTGCCCCATTTGCCCCCAATACGCCAAGCCGTGTGTCGGGCGTGATTTGTAAGTTTATCTTAGTTATCAAAGGCTTATCATAGCCGATAGATGCGTTATCTAGCGTGATGAGTGGACTTGCCATGTGTGTGGGCGGATAAAAGCGAAAATCAAACCCACTGTCTGCCATGACAGGGGCGATGTCGGTCATGCGGTCAAGCTGTTTGAGACGGCTTTGGGCTTGTTTGGCTTTGCTGGCTTTGGCACGAAAACGGCGAATGAAGTCTTCTAGGTGGGCTTTGGTCGCTTGTTGTTTGGCAAAGGCAGACTGCTGTTGTTCTAGTCGCTCGGCTCGGGTGCGAACGAACTGGCTATAATTGCCCGTATATAGGCTAATTTTGCCCTGCTCTATGTGCAAGATGTGTCCGCACACGCCGTCCAAAAATTCTTGGTCATGGCTGATGAGCAAAATCAAGCCGTCAAATTTGAGTAGCCACTCTTCTAACCACAAAATCGCGTCCAAATCCAAATGGTTGGTCGGCTCGTCAAGCAGTAACACGTCCGCTCGGTGCATGAGCGTGCGAGCAAGATTTAGACGCATACGCCAACCGCCTGAGAACTCACGCACCATGCGAGTATGTTCATGTTCGCCAAATCCTAGCCCTGACAAAATCTGCCCTGCCTTAGACGGGGTACGATAGCCGTCTATCTCATCAAACCTTTGGTAAATGGGGGCGATGTCATGCTCGGATAAGGCGGATTGGTTTTGGATTTTGTTGTTAAGATGATACCACTCATCATCGCCAGATAACACATAATCAAGGGCAGTCTGCTCGCTGGCATGAACTTCTTGTTTCATGTGAGCAATTTGCCAATCCTTTGGTACGTCAATCTGCCCCACGTCCGTGCCATGCTCGCCCAATATCGTGGCGAACAGTGTGGATTTGCCGGTGCCGTTGTTGCCTGTTAAGCCGATGCGTTGCCCTTTGTGGAGCTGGGCATCAAATTCACTAAACAGCAAGCGTCCGTCTCGGCGGACAGCGACATTTTTAAATTCTATCATGATAATTCAATGTGCAAAATAAGTTAAAAATTCTCTATTATACCTTGTATCGCTAAAATTTGGGCTTATTATGGTATAATTATCCCTAAGAATTGTAAAAATTTTAACAAGAGAAAAACCATGCAAAACGTCATGACCCTAACCGACAACGCCGCCAAAAAATTACAAAAACTAAAAGACGCCGAAGGCAATCACGAGCTCATGCTTCGGGTCTATGTAACAGGCGGGGGCTGTTCGGGCTTCTCCTACGGCTTTGATTTTGCCGATGAGCTAGACGATGACGATGCCACCTTTGACAATGGTGATGCCACGCTTGTGGTGGACAGTCTAAGCTACCAGTATCTACACGGTTCAACCATTGATTACATCGAAGGGCTTGAAGGCTCTCGCTTTGTCGTGGATAACCCTAACGCCACGACCACCTGTGGTTGTGGGTCGTCTTTTTCGATTTAGGTTGATTAAGATTGATTAAGATTGATTAAGATTGGGGTGTGCTAATCTTGTTGTAACCAAACCGTCTTAATGGCGGTTTTTTGTGTCAATCAAGGCAGAACAACATTAACTATCTGCCAGTCTAGTACCTGATGACGGTGCATGACGATGGTATAGGGCTTATCTTTGATGGTGGTGGCGACTTCAAAGCAGTTGATACCACAGTAGGACAGCTTGGGCTGGGTCGGCTGTCCGATGTTGTCGCTTGCCTTGGCGGCGATGGCGGTTTTTTGGTTATCGATGGCGATGTTCATGTCGCCTGTGCTGATGTAGTCGGTGAGTAGGCGTTCAGTATCGACATAACCGCCAAACAAGGCAATGCCCACAAGCATGGGCTCACTCTCGGGCTGAACGTCGCCTTGGGCAAGCCGAGTTAGATTCTCAGGGGTAACGCCCTTATCCACGGCAGTATTGATAAAGCTGTGGGCGATGGTGTTAAGTTTGGCACCATCTAGTCCAAGCAGTCCGCCAAAGAGTGACAAGCCCTGCACCACGTCGTTAGAGCCAAGCCAGTTATCCGTTTTGGTGATGAGCTGATGTTTTAGGTTTGGGCGTAGTGTCTCAAAGTCTATGCTGTTGATGATGGGAGTATAGTCGCCATTGTCATAAGCGTTTTTTAGGGTGTAGAGCTTATAATAAGGCGAGCCTGCCACGATGATAAGGGCGATGATGGCAAGTGCCAAGAGCAGTTTGGTGATTTTCATAAACACAGGATGATAATAGGGATAATGCGGGGTATTTTGCCATAAATTTTTGAAAATTGGTAAAAAATCACACCAATCACGCTTGATAAATGGCATAAAAGCACCATAAATAGGCAAATTTTTTATTTTTGCGAATCGTGACCTTTTTGGGTCGCCTAAGTAGCCAAAAGCCAATCAGGACAACACATGAGTAAAGATTTTTATACCATTTTGGGCGTGGACAAGTCGGCAGACGATAAAGAGATTAAAAAAGCCTACCGCCGTCTTGCGATGAAATATCACCCCGACAAAAACCCAGACGACCCAAGTGCCGAAGAAAAATTCAAAGAAGCAACGATGGCGTATGAAGTACTGTCGGACGCCCAAAAACGTGCCACTTATGACCGTATGGGACACAGTGCCTTTGAGCAGGGCATGAACAACGGTGGTTTTGGCAATGCTGGCGGATTTAGTGCTGACGACCTAAATGACATCTTTGGTAGTTTCTTTGGCGGTGGGGCTCGTGGTGGCTTTAGTGGCGGTGGCGGTTTTGGCGACATCTTTGGTGATATGTTCGGCAACTCTCGTGGCTCTTCTCGTGCTAGCAAAGGAGCGGATTTGCTCTACCAAATCAGTCTCACCCTAGAAGAAGCGGTAGCTGGCTGTAAAAAAGAAATCACATACAGCACGAGCGTTCACTGTGAGACCTGCGATGGTAAAGGGGTAAAGTCTGCCAGCGATGTCGTCAGCTGTCCTACCTGTGGCGGACATGGTCAGGTGCGTGTCCAACAGGGCTTTTTTGTCATGCAACAAACCTGCCCTGACTGCCGCGGCACTGGCAAAAAAATCAAAAACCCCTGCCCTGATTGTCATGGCAAAGGCAAACAGCACAAATCTCAGACCCTAGAAGTCTCCATCCCTGCTGGCGTGGACAATGGCGACCGTGTCCGCCTATCAGGCAAGGGCGAAGCGGGCGACAATGGCATGCCAAATGGTGACTTGTATGTTGAGATTCATGTCAAACCGCACGACATCTTTACCAGAAATGGGGCGGATTTGCACCTTGATATTCCTGTCAATATCGCCACCGCCACACTTGGCGATGAAGTAGAAATCCCCACGTTGGGCGGTGGTCGTCTAAAAATCAAAGTCGCCGAAGGTACCCAAAGTGGTAAACTCCTGCGTGTGCGTGGCAAGGGCGTAACGACCGTGCGTGGTGGCATGCAGGGCGACTTGCTGTGCAAAATCATCGTTGAGACACCCACCAATTTGACTAGCGAACAAAAATCCTTGCTTGAGCAATTTGCCAAAACCCTAAATAGCGACAACGGAGCAAGTGCCAAAAAAAAGGGGTTTTTTGACAAAATCAAAGATGAAGTTAAAGACATTTTTGATTAAACCTAACTTTTCAAACAAAACACGGTAAAATTTTACCGTGTTTTTTATTTTTGGTGGCAGCCTAAAAAGTATGCCAAACTAGGTTTTCCGTTCGCTCTGAGCCATGCCTGCGAGTCGGAAAACCGTTATGAGCAGGCAATAGTTTTCCCTTGTAGCATGCTTTTTGAGCCAAAATCTTATTTTTTAAATTTACTTTTGGCAAATTTTTGGTTATCATCAAATCATCTTAAACTTAATCCTAAGGAAACTATCATGGCACTAAACATCGCAATCATGGGTGCGTCAGGTCGCATGGGGCGTATGCTCATCCAGTCCACACTAGACAACCCCAAAGCCAACCTAGCAGGAGCATTTGTCCGTTCTATATCTAGCCTTATCGGCGTGGACGCAGGCGAGTTTGTGGGCATGGGTAAATGTGGGGTTACACTCTCCACGCTAGATTTGTCAGGGGTGGACGTGCTCATCGATTTTAGTTTGCCCGATGCCTTAGATGAGGTGTTAGAGGCGTGTATCGCCAACAAAGTCGCCCTTGTCATGGGAGTAACAGGGCTTGACGAAGCCCAAGAAGCCAAACTGCATGAGGTAAGCAAACACATCCCTATCGTCTATGCTGGCAACTACTCCACAGGGGTGAATTTGTCGCTCAACCTACTTGCCATCACCGCCAAAGTACTGGGCATGGATGCGGATGTCGAAATCATCGAACATCATCACAAACATAAGTTAGACGCACCGTCTGGCACGGCTCTGATGATGGCAAATGCGGTGGCAGATGCCCGTGGGCAAACGATTAAAACATCCGCCATCTATGGCAGACAAGGGCAAGCCAAACGCGCCGATGGCGAGATTGGCATTCATGCGGTGCGTGGAGGTGAGATTGTCGGTGAACATACCGTGGAATTTATCATGAATGGCGAGATTATCGAGATTACCCACAAAGCCCAAAGCCGTATGACCTTTGCCAATGGGGCAGTACGAGCTGGCTTGTGGCTACATGAGCAACCTGCACAGCTGTATGACATGCAGGACGTGCTTGGGTTAAAATAAATGGCTTATTAAGTGGTTTAACTGGTAATTTTTGCACACAATAAACCTACAAGCTCCTTTCTAAAAAAGGTTAAAATAGCCGAATGTTTAAAAAGCCATTTTAACCTTTTATCATCATGAAAAAACCACTCATCATTTTAAGCTTTCTTGCCACGCTCGCCCACGCCAACACCTAAATGTACGTCATTCACACCTATGGCGACCCTGCCCTGCTTGACATCGTCCAAGATGAGCTTGGCAATCGTGGGACGGCACGGCTATACCAAGACAAGCTCATCATCAAGGCGACCCCTGCCGACTATGAGCGTATCTCCGCCCTTGTCCGTCAAGTGGATGTTGCCCCCACCCAGCTTAACATCTCGCTTGCCCTAAACAACCAAACCGCCCAAAGCAGTCAAGGCGGTCATGTCAATGTCGGCATCTCTCGGCAGGTGTGGATAAACGGGCAATATCACAACACCCAAAGCCAAAGCACCACAAATCAGCACTACACCGTGCAAACCCTATCAGGCTCGCCTGTGTCTATCACTCAAAGTACGCTCATCGGGCTTGTAGGCTGGCAAGCTCATCAGCGATGTGGCAAGGTGTGGGTGAGTTTTGGTGCGTCTTGGGTGGCACTCACAGATGGTTTTTCTGCCAAAGCGACCGTCTCGCCAAACGGTCAAATCCGCCTAAGCCTGCACCAGTCGGCACGCACAGGCACGCTTAGCACCCAAAATCTATCAAGCGACATCATGCTACACCGTGGACAATGGACAAAAATCGGCGACATTCGCACCGACAACATCACAAGTGGGAGCTATGGCACGAGCCAATATTCACAGACCATGCCGATTTGGGTTAGGGTGGATTGATGGTAAGATATTGTATATGATTATCATTTATTATATTAGGCATGTCTTGAGCCATATTGGGTGTTTGCTTAAATCAATAGTTTTAAAAATTAAAAATAATCTTTTAAAAAACTATACATTATAAAAGTAATTGATTTTTATATAAATTTTTATTAAAAAATTGATTTTTCTATTTTTTCCGCACAAATTTTTCCGCACAAAATTTCAAAATAATGCTTGCATTTTATTTCTTGGTGTGGTTTAATACACACATAACAAAATGCTAATACATGATTTTGTTATGATATGACGATTTTTAGAAATTTGTTAATAGTCATTAAAGTTTTAAATTAACTTGTTAATTTTAAAATCTTTAATTATTGATAACTATTACTTAAATCGTCATTAATTTCAATATTAATTTACTTTTTAAGGAATAACATCATGGCTAAATTATCTCTTGACGGTCTAGGCGACATCGACGGTTTCATCGCAGCGGCATTGGTTGACAGCGAATCAGGTCTTGCTTTGGCGACTTTGGGTAGCGGTCTTGACCTAGAATTGGCATCTGCTGGTAACACTGAGGTGGTACGTGCCAAGCGTAAAACTGCAAAAGCGTTGAGCCTTAACGACTCTATTGAAGACATCTTAATCACGCTAAGCGGTCAATACCATTTACTTCGTCCATTGGTTCGTAACGAGAACCTATTCTTGTACCTAGTACTTGACCGTCAAAAATCAAACCTAGCAATGGCTCGTCACAGCCTAAAAGGTTTTGAAACTGAACTAGATTTCTCTTAATTCTAGACAGCCATTTAAAAACACCTTCCTTGTGGGAGGTGTTTTTTATTTTAGATAGTACTTCTACATCAGTTGGTTACTGTTTAAGAGTATTTTGTGTCAGTCCCAGTGCTGGACTTGGTTTTGGGTTTAAAGATGGGCATGCTCTGAGTTTAAGAATTCGGTTGGAACAACGCCGTTCCAAAAAACCTACCCAAATCTACCCAAAGGCAAATTTAGCGTTTTCTTCCTACTTCATCGCTCGTTGCCCTTGTCGTTTGACTTGGGTCTTACATAAGCTCCATAGGCGTTTTTAATTGGGGATAGAACTTACCCACCAAGGTTTTTGTTAAGATAAGTTTAAAATCTTATCCGCTTTGTTTAAAATGTTGATACTGGCGTTGATGTCCCTATCGTGGTTTGTGTTGCAGTTGGGGCAAGTCCAGTTTCTAACAGATAAAGGTAATTCATCTAACTTAACACCACAACAAGAGCAGGTTTTGCTTGATGGATAAAATCTATCCAGTTCTTTGAGTGTCTTGCCCCATTGATTTGCTTTGTAGATGAGTTGCCTTTTAAGTTCGTAAAACCCTAAATCATTGATAGCACGGCTTAGTTTGCGATTTTTTACCATACCTTTGATATTTAGGTTTTCAAGACAAATCACATCAAACTTTTTAACCAAGTTGGTACTAAGTTTGTGTAAAAAGTCTTTTCTGATACAGCTGATTTGATAATGCAACCGTGAGAGCTTGGTTTTCGCCTTTTCACGATTGTTAGAGCCTTTTTGTTTACGGCTTAACGATTTATTCAATCGTCTTAGTTTTTTAAGTTTGTTTTTAAGTGGTTTTGGGGCTTGGATTTTTGTACCATCTGAAAGCATGGCAAGGCTTGTAATGCCCAAATCAATGCCAACGGATTTATTTGTTTTGGGTAAAGGCTTGGTTGTTTCTGACAATTCAACGGCAACTGATACAAACCATTTACCGCCCTTGGTAAAAACTTTGGCGGATAGGATTTTGCCATTGTATCTTAGATGTTCGGTCATTCTAACCAAGCCCAAATTGGGAATTTGAATGAAAGGTTTGTCTTTTTTGAGTTTTAGCTTAAATTGGTCGTTGGATAGGCTAAAACGGTCATTGACGCCTTTTTTGCGAAATTGGGGGTATTTGCTTTCGCCTTTAAAAAAGCGTTTAAAGGCATCGCCTAGCTGCATAATGGCAAGTTGGGGAGAGCATTTGGTAACTTCTAGCATAAAGGGGAATTGTTCACGTTTTATGGCGTTAAGCTGTTTTCTTAGTTTACCTTGTGATGGTTTGTTAAGTCGGTTTTCGTCAATGGTTATGCCTTTTGCTTGACATTCATCACGGTAGTTTTTATCCGCTTGGTATTGTTTTTGCCACTCGGCTAATGCCCAGTTATAGGCAAGACGTGCGACACCGCAAGTCTTGCCAAAATGTGTGGCTTGTTTATTGGTTGGGTCAAGTCGGATGATGTGTCCACGAATGGTTGTCATTGTAGTACTGCCTTAACAAGCACACCTATTTGTTCCCATCTGCGTAATGTTGAGATAGAGACACCCAGCCGTTTTGCAGCTTCGTTAATACCAATCAATCTATTCATAATTACACGTTATAGAGTAGATTTGGGTAGATTTCAAGTAGCTGTTTTTTGCCCCATCTAAATTAGGACATCATCATAGACAATTCATATAAATAATGTTACAATATCAATATCAATATCAATATCAACAGCAACTAAGACTTTGTATAAAATACCAAACAAGTAAAATATAAATTACCATTTTGACTTAGCGTGGTAACTTACTGATTATTAATGATCATTTTGACGGCAAGTGAAACACAGGCAATCAATAGATTGCGGTATGGCATTCATCTTGGCTTCATTGGATTGTGTTTGTGTATTTTTGTATAAAAAATGAAAATAAAAACCTTTTTGCCCAAGATTGGTCATATGTGGAATATTTTTTGCAACATTTTTTATATACATTTTTACCAAAAAGGCTGATAAGTCAGCAAAAATCATTAAGGAATGCACCGTGTCCTTTTCATCATCCAGATATGGTTATCTGATGCCACCCAATCAGTCAGGGTTCACCTTGATTGAGCTGATTGTTGTTACCATAATCATAGGTGCCATCGCCGCCATCGCCGCCCCAAATGTCAGTAGTACATTAGAAAGCCAGCGTAATAAAAATACCGCCCAGACCATCGCTACTGCCATGAAAGAAGCACGTGCAGAGAGCATGATACGCCGACAGGATGTCACCTTGACGTTGAATGCTACCAATGCAATATTGACAGTAACAGGCAATAATAAAAAGACAACCACATTAAAGAACTTTAATATCAGTAGCACGACACCGATCACGCCATCTGGCGGTGCTGCTTCCATTGTATTTTTGGCAAATCGTAGGGTTAATCCAGCATCATCCTTTACGGTCGCTTGCGACAGCCAAGGCACTCGTGCAGGACGTGTGGTGACAGTGGATGTTAATGGTAATGTCAGCTTACGTTCGGAGGGCAGCCAATGTTAAGACAAGATACTCGTGCTGGTCAGCATGGTATGGGTATGGTAGAGGTGGTTGTGTCATTACTGCTACTTGCTGTTGCCATCCTTGGGTTTAGTGCCATGCAGATGAGGGCGGTAAAGGCGACGGATGAGACGCTGATTCGCAGTGATGCCATGGTGGCAGTGCGTAACATCGCAGAGAACATGCGATTACACCCCACCCAAACGATGAAAATTAGATATCTTACGGCCATTTCCAGATACGGCACAGCTGCCAGCCATGACGCTTATGCTTCTGCCATACCAAAAAACCCCAGTGTAGACTGTGCAAAGTCAGCCTGCACCGAAGAGCAGCAGGTGGAATACACCGCCCATCAAGCCATGAAACTGGCAGCGGACAACCAAATGATGTTAAATGCCATGCAATGCCCTGGCAATAGCCCCGAGCTAACGCGCATCTGTCTGATTGCCAGTTGGGGACAGACAAAGCCAACCGTTGGCGGTAAAGACACAGACTGTATTTCCGAGTTGGGTGCTTATAATCGTGGTTCTAGTTGTGTCGTCTTGGAGACCTACTGATGAATAAACAACAAGGCTTTACCCTGATAGAACTCATGATCTCGCTTGTGCTGGGTTTGCTCATCATCGCAGCGGCGTCTCAGGTGTATGTGATCAGTTTACGTACAGCCACCGTCCAGCAAGCAGGTTCTAGTATATTGGATGCCAACGTATTCGGCTTACAGCAGATTGAGAATAACATTCGCATGGCAGGATTGGGTCTGTCTGATGTCGCCAAAGCAGGTGCTGCCGACAGTGGCATACTGGCAGGTGGTAATAATGCTGCCGCCATCAGTGTGCTGAATGTAAATGGTGCCAAACTTAGCTCCGCCCTTATCAGCCGTGATGACTTGGGTCCTACCAATACCACCAGCCGCGGCAGCGACCAACTCACCATCCAGTACAGAGCCCCTGCCAACATGCGCGACTGTGAGGGTCATCTGGTATTAGGGCCCAGAACAGGGATCTTGGATCTGCCGGGTAACCCTGTGGTTTCCATTGATGGTCAGATCATCGTTGAACGCTATTTTGTCAAAAACAATAACGGCACCTTGGAGCTTCGTTGTGATGCTGGTCTGTATGTCTCAAACCACATCATCCAAGATGACGGTCAGGGTCAGCGTAATAACGGTCAGGGCACAGCGAACGCCGCCACCATTTTGACAGGTGCTAACAATCGTTATAACATCCATAATTTGAAAGATGATGGGGCGCTGATCGCCTCAGGCATCGATGACTTTCAGGTGAGATTTGGCATCGCCAGTGGTGCAAATCATAGCGGCATTCGCTATGTAACACCAACAGAATATCAGACACTGCCTGCTGACACAGCGATCATTACCGTCCAACTTGGTCTTTTGACCAAGGGCAGCGTCTCATCCATCGATGCTCCAGATAACCCTACTTATAGTATTCTAGGTAACGATGTTCGAATGAAGGATGGTCAAGGCAGATTTATTCGCCGTGTCTATGAAACCAACATCATGCTACGCAACTCTCGTGGTCGTTCCTAATCATCGCTGGGTGTATGTATGACAAACCAACAACATAACAACATAACAAAGGTGGTACTATGCTAGCTCGCTCTGAATCTGGTGTGGCACTGATCGCTGTACTCTTATTTCTGCTGTTGATCGCGATCGCTGGCATGATGGCGGTGCGCCAGGGCAGTTTGGATTTACGTGTTGCTACCAATGAGCAGGCTGATTTGCTCATGCTCAACTCATCGGATGCCGTACTGGCTCACATTGAGACGGTGGCGGCGGATAACAAGAACCCCCTACGCCCCAAGCTCATGTCCCAAACCCAAGGGGTGCTCGGTTATTTCATCCCCATCGGCGGTGTTAATGCAGACCCTAACGAAAAGGTGGGGCATCAGGTGCGTTTTTGCTACATGCCAGAATCACCAACATTCTTTGATATTAACAGCTCTCGTGTGCTGCTGCCAGGTGGCGGTATGGTGCGCAGCAGTGCTGGTGTTTGCAACCCTGCCAACACCCATCACTATGTATCAGGGCGTAACACCGTCATGACACAGGTGGTAACTCGTGGACTGACCAGTGAGACCGCCGACAGCGACAACTTCAAATCAGCCCTAGAAGCAGAGCAGGCAGGCACAGGTTTTACACCACCCGGTGCTCGCATTGCCATGCACAGTGTGTCTATGCTGCCTGGCATGTCCAGTGTCAGACCTGACGACATCACAGACTGTCTGGATAAGGCAGTCGGTAACATCACAGACACCGATTATGGCATCATCCATGGCAGAACCAACCTAACCAACTGCCTCCAAGAGCACGGCATACCCGCCAAAGCCATCGTCGAAGAGGGTACAATTCGTTTTGAAAGAGAGGCGGATGTCTGTGATAACGCCCAGCTTGCCATAGATGGTACCTGCCGAGCGAGGAGCTGACACCACCCTAATACACCCCATGTCATCATGAGACAAAGACACAACGACACTCAACCAACACAAGGCACACATCATGAAAACATTCTCACTAAAAAAGCTCAGCCATGCCATCGCTCTCACAACAGCAGCGACACTGCCCGCCCAAGCAGCGACACTGCCCACCCATGTCAATCATGTCGAAAAACGCATCGGCGATCTGGAGATCTATGAAGCGGCCACAGGGGGCGGTGCATCGGTTCTGCTCATGCTGGACAACTCAGGGTCGATGGATAAACGTAGTATCGAAGAAGATTATCGGTCTAGTTATTATTATAATTGTAAAAATAAAACAAATCCTTGGTGGGGATCGTTTTCTTACCCTAGTGTGCAAAAAAAACGCTTTTCTTTTACCATAAAAAGAGATGACGGCACACCAGGACAGAGGGTTGATTTTGTTGGGGATCATTGGCCGTCTTGCGGTGATCAAAAAGCATATTATGATCGCATGAGCCGTGTCAAGGATGCCATCATCACCCTACTCGCTGACCCAGCCAAAGAGTTGGGTGCTGATTATATGAAATACAAGATCGGATTGGGCAATTTTTATTATACATCAGCAAATAATTCTGGTGGGCAGATTGCCTACCCCATCTCGGCACTGACCTATGACAACCGTCTTGCAATGGCAAGAAAGATAGCCAGCTTGCAGGCAAAGACCAACACACCAATCGCCCATGCTTATGCAGAGTCAGGCGCTTATATGCTCGGTACCAAAACTGGTGCGGTAAGGCAGGCAACCAATTATACCCTAATGGGTTACCGTCATTATAATGGTGGTAATGGTATTTATTTTACCCAATGTATCTACCCCCCCCAAGTGGGAAGATCATAAGAGTACTACTTGTTTAGGACCTGAAACTCCCCTAAGGTTTTACAGCGGCTTGACTGCTAGGTTGGGCGTGAATCATCAAGAAACAATAGGAGATTATACTTATTATTACCGTAAAGAGACAGAATATAAAAACACTACTACAGGCAGCGGCTTTTCGTTGGCAGATCCCTCGACGGTGAGAGACGGTGCCTATGTCTCACCCGTAACGAGCAGCCAGTGTGATGGTAATGGCATCTATTTTCTCACCGATGGCGAGCCCAATGGTGGCAGTTATAATGGTGTTGATTCTAGCACCACGACCACGGTGATGAATAATGCCCTAAACGGTTCGGCAGGTTCTGTATCCATGCCTAGTGGGTATGGCAATCAGGTGTGTAGAGTGGCAAGCGGTGCATCGACTATCAGTAGTTCTAGTGCTGCTTATTCTGTTTCTACTCCTTATAATAGGAATTCCGGTCATCCCCAATGGGAGTGTATCGGAGAGTTTGCCAAGGCTCTGGTTGATAAGGGCAACAAAGTGGGTAAGCCCATCCCCACAGCGACGGTGGGCTTTGGTAGGGTCTTTGAGGATGCAAGTAGGTATAAAACCAGCATGAGCGTAAAGGACGTCATCACAGGAGAGCAATCTGTCAAACAGGTGCATGACTGCTCTAAGATCCCAAACTCTCACCGTGATGCCAAAAACCTATGCTATCTGGGTGAGCGTGGTCATGGCTATGGCGAGGGGGGCTTTTATTATGCTGAGTCCTCTGATGACGTCGCTAGGAGTGTCGTTGACTTCGTAACCAATGTCTCAGGCAACATCTCAGCCTCTCCTGCTGGCACCGTGGCGGTACCGACCGATCCGCTGTCCATCACCAGCCTGCAGCCTTATGCCTATCTGCCCATGTTACAGGCGAACATCGCAGATGCTCCTGCGACCTGGCCGGGCAACCTTAAAAAATACCACACCATCAACGGCAGCCTATATGGCAAGGATAAGACAGCCAGACTCTACCAAAAGACAGGTGGCTCTACCCTCCCATACGCCACCAATCCCAAGGCACAAGACCTATGGCAAACGAGTACCAGCACTGATGGTGCCATCACCACAGGGGGTACCTATGCACATCTGACAGTACCCACAATATCCAACAAGAACAACGTACGTACCGTCTATGTAGAAGATGAATACCAAATGAAAAAGGTCGGTGTCGAGAATGGCAGGCTGGATGGCTTTGACCAGCTATCAGCTCAATATACCGGTCTTGACAAGGCGTATATCCTGCATTATCTAGGCTTTGGCAGTGTCTCCACCACAGAGTCGACCTATAAGGGCAACAGTCAAGAACAGCATGCCGCACTACAAAAGGAACTGGACAAAAAGCCCACAGGACGGCCGGTGATGGGTGGCATACATCACTCTGTGCCAGCGTTGGTGGCATACAAGGGTCAGTTTGATGAAACAGGCAACATCTCATCAACAGAGGGTCGTGAGGACTATGTGCTGTACGGCTCCATGAGTGGTGCACTGCTCATGGCAGACGCCACAACAGGCAATGAGAAGTTCAGCTTCATCCCTCGTAAGATGTTTAAGAATGAGAAGCAGCGTGCAGCCCTAAGCCCATCAGGCACAGGCATCTCAGGCGAGCCTGTCTTTGGGGTGGATGCTCCTTGGACGATTAACGCCAAATACAACTACGATTTCTCAACTCAGCCTGCAAAGATCACCACCGAAGCGATCAAAAAATCAGGCACATCATCAGAAGAACAGACAGCAGGTCATATCTATGCCTATGGCGGTCTGCGTATGGGCGGCAAGGGTCTGTATGGTCTGGATCTGACCAATAAAGAAAATCCTGAGATGCTCTTTAGTATAGATGACCAAACACCTGGCTTTGAACGCGTGGGTCAGATCTGGGCCAAGCCTGTCGTAGCAAAAATCAAAATCGGCACTGACGGTAAGGGTCGGAGCATAGATCGTGAGGTGCTCATCTTTGGCGGTGGCTATGACATGTGCTATGAGAGTACCTTATTTAAGCTAAATGATGGCAATAGAGCCAATACAGGATGTGCCAACAAGAAAGAGACCGAAGGCAATGCGGTGTACATGGTCGACTCAGAAACTGGCGATTTGGTGGCAAGTTGGACACAAGACAAAGCCAAAACCATAAATAGTAATACTAAGACGACTATCGATGGTCTAACCCACATGAAGCACAGTGTGGTCGGTGGCATCACAGCACTGGATCGTAACAACAACGGTTATGTTGATCATCTGTATTTCGCTGATTTGGGCGGTCAGCTGTTCCGTATTGATCTCATTGAGTTATCAGGCCAGGATAATAAAAAAGATGACAAGAAAGACATTACCAGTGACATCACCCGAAGTGTGGTCAGGGTGTTTGATGCCAATGGCGGTAACATGGCAAGTAATCATGTTCCCTATCGCTTCTATGAGGCACCAGTGGTCAGTTTTTATACCAACCTTGATGATGCACAGCGTTTTGCGGTGATAAACCTAGCCTCAGGCGACAGAAGCTCACCGCTGAGCCGTCGCCGAGGTCTTGGTGATGCCAACCGTGTCTATGGCATCATTGACCGTGATATCGCCAGTGTCCGTGTTACCAATGCACACATCACAGCAGATGCTCTGATGAGCAAAGACCTAGACAACAGCCGTTTACAAAAAATGGACACCAAAGAGATCGAGACAAAAAATGAAGCATACCGCGAAACTCTCATCAAGTCCATGAGAGATAAAAAACCCAATGAAAAAAGGGAGGTCAGGGTTGGAGGCAGCACCATCACACTGCCAGTATATGACAAAATGGGCTGGTATTATGACATGATTCGTTATGATGGTCGCATTGATGTTAAAAACCTAAAAGCGGTCGGACCTGGCATGGTGACAGGTGGCGTGTACTATAACAGCGTGTACAGTCCTGATTTTCAGTATGGTAACGCCGGACAGTGTGAAGCTCGTACCGTAGGTGCAACAGAACGTCAAATGTACTGCATGCCTTGGGGTGTCTGCCCAACAGATGCTCCGCACAAACCATCTAAAAATGGCACATTAGGATATGCACCTGCTGGCATCGGCATCCAAGAGCTTACAACGGTTCCCTACACCTCAGAGGCGGACAAAACCACGAACCTGCGTACATTCCTTAGCATCCAAACAGTACAAGAAAGAGCTGAAATGGCAAACAAAACCAAGACCCCCTCTCATGGTGTTGGCGGTGCAGATGGTCGCTTTGTGGATACAGCAGGTACGGTTAATAACGGTGCTGGTGTTGACAGATTCTCCCAACCTCAGATTGACAGAGAGCAATACAATCTCAAAGTAAATCGCTGGTACGATTTCCAAAATGTGGAGAGATGATATGACCCAAAGGGCTTTCGTTGGGCGTGGTGAGAGGGGCTTTACGTTGTTGGAGTTGATGGCTGTGTTGATAATAATCGCCATACTTGCCAGCATTGCCGTCCCCTCTTATCGCAGAATGGTCATTCGTAACGCAGAGGCTGAGGTGCAGTCTGCCATGGGTACAATTCAGATAGATTTGGACAGATGGCGGGCATCTGCCTTGACCTATCGTGGTTTTGTACCTGTCAATAATGTAGACAGAAATGCAAGATTGACTTATAGTTATGGTGACAATACTACCAATGGTACGGTCATATATGTGCCACTAGGCAGCACCGAAAATAACTTTCGTTATCGTATTGAGCTAAGAGATGGCGATAACACAAGCGTGGGTCTAAATCCTGACAATAACAGAAATATCATGAGTTCGGGGCGTGCTTGGGTGATGTATGCCACACCAAACCCCAATAATAGCAGTATCAATGACGCCAGTGCTTTTGTTTTGCGTAGCACAGGTTTTAAGTGTAAATCCAGTTTTGGTGCCAATCATAACATTGTTGATCTGGAAACAACAACCTGTGACGCACCAGGACAGGAGGGATGGTGATGGTAAAATGCCCAATGACAAATAGACAGCAGGGCTTTACGTTGGTAGAGATGCTCATCGTGGTGGCGATAATTGCCATCTTGGCAGCCATCGCCATCCCCAGTTATCAAGATTATGTTGTGCGTACCAAACGCGCAGACATGATGGTTGAGCTACAAAACATCGGCAGACAGTTAGAGTCAAGGAAGCTGGCAGTGGGGCGAGGCGGTTATCGCACCTTGGCAGCAAACAATAACCAAGCCATCCAAGATTTGCTTGGGAACTACCCTCGTTCAGGTAATGTATCATATCAGATTACCATCACAAATTTAGCTTCTGGCAACTGGGTACTAACAGCAACTCCAAATACAGCCGGCACACAAGCTAGAGATGGTGCACTTGCTCTAAGTGTCAATGGCAAAAAATGCCGTGGTACTCGCTGTGGTGTTGGTGATGAATGGCGACAATGACCGCTACCACGCATTGGTTTCATATTTGCAATCACTGACGTCATGCTTGAAATCACCCGATATTGAATTGGGTGATTTTTTATGATAATGTCAACCAAGTACGTTGCTGAGTACTTGTCCCAAAACTCTCTCCCAAAAAAAATTTTGCAGTCATGTGCCCATCTCTATTATAATGGTCAAGTTAGCTACTTAAATATTTATTTGGATAATACAATGAACGCATCTCAACATTTTATGTTGCCCATATGGTTTAACTCAGCTCTTGTGGCAGGCATGAAACGGGGTATTGAAAAAGAAGGTCTGCGTATGCAACCTGATGGCTACTCAGCCAAGACCTTTCACCCTGCCCGTCTCGGATCGAAGCTGACCCACCCTTATATCACCACCGACTACTCTGAGAACCTGCTCGAACTCATCACCGAACCCAAAGCGACCATCAAAGACGCCCTAGACATGCTACGTACCTTACATGTTTTGGTGCACCGCTCACTAGAAAATGATGAGATGATGTGGCCATTGTCCATGCCGTGCATGTTATCAGATGATGACAAAGACATCCCTCTTGCCAATTATGGCACATCTAATATCGGACGGCTTAAAACCTTGTACCGTTCAGGGCTTGGAGTGCGATATGGTCGTAAAATGCAGACCATTGCAGGATTGCATTATAACTTATCCTTTGGCGATGATTTGTTCAAAGTGTGGGCGGATGATGAAAAGCGTGATGATTTACAAGCCTTTAAAAATGAAAAATATCTGGGGCTTATTCGCAACTTTAAACGCCTAACCCCACTTGTTTTGTATCTTCTGGGGGCAAGCCCAAGCGTGTGCGAGTGCTTTTTGACAGGTCGCATACATGATTTGATTCCTTTGGGTGAGTGTGATGAGGCTTGCACCTATTATAAGCCACATGCAACAAGCCTAAGGATGGGAAAATTGGGCTATACCAATAGTGTACAAGAGGATTTGGACATTCGCTATAATGACCTAGATGAATACATCAAAGGGCTACGCCGAGCGATTGGTACGTCTTTTGCTGATTTTAGTGGCATCGGTGTGGATGACAAAGATGGCAATCCTATACAGATTAATGACCACATTTTACAGATTGAAAATGAATTTTATAGCCCCATTCGCCCCAAGCAAGTGACGCACTTTGGTGAGACACCGACCCAAGCCTTAGCATCTCGGGGCATCGCTTATGTTGAATTTCGTGCCATTGACCTAGACCCATACAGTGATATTGGTATTACAACTGCCACGGCATGCTTTTTGGAGATTTTGGCGTTATATTGCTTGCTGTCGGACTCACCCAAACTGTTGCCTGATGAAGAAAAACAGCTGTCGGTAAATATTGATAAAGTGGTCAATGATGGGCGAGATACTCACACAACCATCATCACCTCCGATGGTAAACAACCTTTGAGGGTATGGATAATGCAGACTCTTGAACAGATGCAATCCATCGCTGATGCTTTTGATGAGTATCACGGTGGTAACGACTACCGTTTGGCACTCTCACTCATGCAAGGCATGGCAATCAATCCCAACTTTACACCATCCGCTCAGGTCATATCTGACAGCCAAAGATTGGGCAGTACATGGCAATTGGGGCAAATGCTTGCCCAAAAACACCATAAATCCTTACTTACCCATGCTCTTAGCAACGAAGATGCGTTCTATTATGCCAACATTGCCATACAGTCCTTTGCCGACCAACAGCAGTTAGAGCGAGAAGAGACCCAAGATTTTTATGAATATTTACAACAATACAGGTAACACCATGTTAAAACACCTAACTTTTCGCACGCTGTGTGCGTGCTTATTTGCCTTGTCGGTTGTGGCGACCCTTGTGGCGATTTTTTATTTTCAAAAGCATTTGGGGCTTGACCCGTGCCCTTTGTGTATCTTTCAACGGGTTGGTGTGTGGGTCATGGGGGTATTTGCCTTTGTTGGCATGCTTGTAAACCCCAAAAAACTTTGGGGTAAACTTACCCTATGGGGTGGCATGGCGATCGGCACGCTGTGGGGGTTTGGGGTGGCGGCTCGTCATGTGTGGTTACAGCACTTACCTGCTGATGAAGTGCCTGCCTGTGGCCCTGGGCTGAACTACTGGGTGGATACTTTACCGATTTTGCAGGTGTTCCAAGAAGTACTAAAAGGCTCAGGCGAATGTGCAAAGATAGACTGGCAAATGGCAGGGTTTAGCATACCTGAATTGACCCTTGCCATGTTTGCAGTGTTTTTGGTGATATTAGGTGTTGGGCTTGCTAAGCTCTTAAAACGACAAATGTAAAGGTAAAGGCGGAAAAATTTTCTGCCTTTTTTATTTTTAAAATAAAAAACCGCCCATTGCCAAAATTTGCTATAATTTGCCAAATTATCATAGTAAGGCACTATCATGCACATTCATTTTTTGGGTATTTGTGGGACGTTTATGGGGTCGCTTGCCCTGATTGCACGTTCGCTTGGGCATGCCGTTACAGGCTCGGACACCGCCATTTATCCCCCCATGAGCACACAACTTCACAACGCTGGCGTTGAGATTTTGGAGGGGTACAAATCCACCCACCTAGACCCCGCTCCTGATTTGGTGGTGGTGGGCAACGTCTGCAAACGTGGTATGGAAGCGGTGGAATATATGCTGGATAAGCGACTTCACTACACATCCGCCCCACAGTTTTTATCAGAGCATCTCCTACAAGAACGCCATGTTTTGGCAGTGGCAGGCACGCATGGCAAGACCACAACCACAACCATGCTGGCTTGGATTTTGCAGTATGCAGGGATTGACACAGGTTTTTTAATCGGTGGTGTGCCCCTTGTCAATACTGATGATGAGCGATTGCAGTCAGTCTTTGCCCACAGTTCGTATTTGGGGCAGGACTATTTTGTCATTGAAGCGGATGAGTATGACAGTGCTTTTTTTGATAAACGTTCAAAATTTGTGCATTATCGCCCCACAACCGTCATTTTAAACAACTTAGAATACGATCACGCCGACATTTTCCCCAATTTAAAAGCAATCCAAACCCAATTTCACCACATGATTCGCATGATACCCCCAAGTGGTCAAATCATCATGCCAAAAGACATAAAAAGCCTAGAAGATACCCTAGATATGGGAGTATGGACACCAGTATGGCGAACAGAGGTGGGCGATGAGAGCGATGAGAGTGATTGGCAAGCGACTTTGGCAGAAGAGGATGGTTCGGTGTTTCACGTGAAACATGTCAATAAGGCAGGCGATGAAATGGGTGTGGTGAACTGGGGCATGAGCGGTGTGCATAATGTCAATAATGCTTTGGCGGCGATTGCAGCGGCGTACAGCGTGGGCGTGAGTGTGGCGATGGCATGTAAAGCTCTGTCGGACTTTGCAGGGATAAAACGCCGTATGGAACTCATTGGTGATGTTGGGGGTGTGCAGGTGTATGATGATTTTGCCCATCACCCAACCGCCATCACGACCACGCTTGACGGTGCCAGAAAGAAACTGTCGGGTCGCAAGATTTGGGCGGTCATCGAGCCACGTTCTAACACCATGAAGCTCGGTGTTTATAAAGCACAGCTTGCTCCGTCTGCATCATTGGCGGACGGTGTGATTTGGTATGAGCCAAAAGGGCTGGCGTGGGGACTAAAAGAAGCCATTGGTGAGACAGGCGGACAGGTCGTACTTGATAGCATTGATGAGATTTTGGCATTTATCAAGGCAAATGTCCGCTCAGGCGATGCGATATTCGTCATGAGTAATGGCGGATTTGAAGGGATACATGGGCGGATTTTGGAAATACTGGCTTAGCCATCACAAAGACTTGCTTAGACAGGTCTTTTTTACAAAAACCACTCACAACCTTGCATATTTGCTAAGATTTTAACCAAATCATCAAAAATCTGCCTAAAATTTGACATTCATCCTACGTTATTAACGTTTTTGGGGTGGTGTGGGCGGTAAGATTGGCTTACAATTCATTTAACTTTTACATCAAGTAAAAAGTGGATAAAGCAAATTGGTCGGGATAATTCTAAGACCATCTTGTAACCACGGTTAATTGATTTGCCAAAGCATTTATGAGCTAGGTAGTTATAGGAGAGACATCATGGGTATTATTTCAACGATTATCGCAGGCTTTATCGTTGGGCTGTTGGCTCGTGCCATCAAACCAGGGGCGAACCCAATGGGTTGGGTCATGACCATCATTTTGGGTATTGTCGGGGCGGTCGTCGGTGGATTCTTGGCGAGTGCCTTGAATTTGTCAGCCAATGGCGGTTTTGGTGGCTTGGTGCTGTCAGTCATTGGCGCCATCATCGTACTGTTCATCTATGAGTTTGCCACGGGTAAAAAACGTTTGAAATAATTAAAAATAATTTAATCAAAGAATATTGACATTTTAAAATGTTAAATGTTGATTTGACAAAAACCTTGCTATGATATTGGCAGGGTTTTTTGTATATTTTTTGTCAAACCCCTTGATTTTTTAACGATTAATGAGTATTATTATCATCCAAATTCCTTATTTATAACATGTTTTTTTTGATGTATGTTTAAGGCGTATCTTAAACCAGTTATATAGTTAATAAGGGTAATTTCAATTTATTGATGTGGTTGGAAATTTTATGATGATACCTTCTTTTGAGTTAAAAAAATGGGCGACCTGCTTGGGACTTAGCCTTGCTCTCATCGGCTGTGGCAACGACAAGCCTGCCGAACAAAAAACCGAACAAGCCCCCACGCCCACCGCCCAAACCGACAAAATGACGGTGGTAACGACCTTTACCATTATTGAAGACATTGCCCAAAATGTCGCAGGAGACGCAGCAGATGTTGAGTCCATTACCAAGGCAGGGGCAGAGATTCATGACTATGAGCCGACCCCAAAGGACATTGCCAAGGTCAAAGAAGCTGATTTGATTTTGTGGAATGGCATGAATTTGGAGCGTTGGTTTGAAAAATTCTATCAAGATGCCAAAGACATTCCTGCGGTGGTGGTAACGGACGGTATCACGCCCATACCGATTAAGGCAGGCTCATATAAGGATTTGCCAAATCCGCACGCTTGGATGTCCACGTCTAACGCCCTGATTTATGTGGAAAATATCAAAAACGCATTCATTGCCCACGACCCTAAAAATAAAGAAGTGTACATCAAAAATGCCGAGGAGTACGCCCAAAAAATCAAAGCCATGGACGAGCCACTGCGTGCCAAACTTGCCCAAATTCCTGAAAATGAGCGTTGGCTCGTTACGTCAGAAGGGGCGTTTAGTTACCTTGCCAAAGATTATGGGCTAAAAGAAGCCTATCTGTGGGATATCAACGCCGAGCAACAAGGCACGCCCCAACAGGTCAAGGCACTGATTGACACGGTCAAAACCAACAAAATCCCTGTGGTATTTAGCGAAAGCACCATTTCGGACAAACCTGCCAAACAAGTCGCCAAAGAAGCAGGGGCGTATTATGGCGGTGTGCTGTATGTGGACAGCCTAAGCGAAAAAGACGGGGCGGTGCCAACCTATCTTGATCTACTTAACGTAACGGTAAGTACGGTGGTTAAAGGATTTGAAGACGCAAAAGTTCAAAAATAATTGACAAGGCGATTTGGCAAGATAAAATACGGTATCTTGCCAAATTTTTGATTTAAAAAATATGGGAATATGAGCGTTTTACATTAAACGGTAGGGGCGAATTACATTCACCTAAATCCCCAAAATACCATTGATTTATCATACCAATTTCAAAAATTTCTATCTTTTTTAAATCAGTTTTCAACAGTTATGACACACATTCACGACTTAACCGCCAGCATAAGCGTTCAGGAGTTGTCCGTGCGTTATGCCAACGGTCATCACGCCCTTTTTGACATGAATTTTGCCCTAACAGGTGGGACGACTTGTGCCTTGGTTGGGGTAAATGGCTCTGGCAAATCCACGCTGTTTAAGTCCATTATGGGACTGATTAAGCCCCAATCAGGGCGGATTTTGCTCTCTGGTCTACCCATTAACACCGCCCTAAAACAAAACCTAGTCGCCTACGTTCCCCAAGCCGAAGAAGTGGACTGGCAATTTCCCGTGTCGGTCTATGATGTCGTGATGATGGGGCGGTATGGCTATATGAATTTTTTGCGACTGCCTAAGGCAACCGACCGCCAAAAGGTAGCGGACGCCATGGCTCGGGTGGATATTTCTCATCTAAAAGATAGACAAATCAGCGAATTGTCAGGTGGTCAAAAAAAACGAGTGTTTTTGGCTCGCTCGCTCGCCCAAGAAAGCAAAATTATCCTGCTTGATGAGCCGTTTACAGGCGTTGATGTCAAGACCGAAAAGGCGATTATGGCGTTGCTTGACGATTTGCGAAGCGAAGGGCATTTGATTTTAATCTCCACGCACAATCTAGGGACGATTCCAGAATTTTGCGACCAAGTGGTGATGATAAATCGCACCGTGCTGGCAAGTGGTACGACCAAAGAGACCTTTACCCAAGAGAATTTGGAGAAGGTGTTTGGGGGCGTGTTACGACAAATTCGCCTGGCAGGCAAGGACTTGCACGATGACGATGACAGTCGTGCCGTTACGATTTTGGCGGACGATGAAGTGCCTGCGGTGTTTTATGGGGTGCATGACGGCACACCCGAGCGTAGCCACTGCGATGAGACCGCACAGGCAAGCCGTGTGGGGCAGGTCAATATGAACCAAAAACGGGCAAAAAATGACGGCGTGCAACTGTACAACCCAAAAACCGACACCACAACGCCCAGCCTTACGCCAAATTCAAATCCAAACCCAAATAAGGATACGCCATGAGTGAGCTGTTTGCCCTGCTTGCCGAGCCGTTTGCTTATGAATATATGGTAAAAGCGATGGTGCTGTCGTCTGTGGTCGGTGGTGTGTGTGCGTTTTTGTCGGCGTATTTGATGTTAAAGGGGTGGTCGCTTATTGGCGATGCCTTGTCCCATGCGGTCGTGCCGGGGGTGGCGATTGCGTATGCACTCGGCTTGCCTTATGCGATTGGGGCGTTTTTTTCGGGGATATTGGCGTCTTTGGCGATTTTGTGGGTTAAATCTTTGACAAACCTAAAAGAAGATGCGGTGATTGGCTTTATTTTTACCACGTTTTTTGCGTTGGGACTGTTTATCATCTCTATCAATCCCACGTCTGTCAATGTTCAAGAGATTATTTTTGGCAATATTTTGGGCATTAGTGATACCGACATGATACAAGTGGGCATTGTCATGGCGGTGTCGCTTGGTTTTTTGCTTGTTTTTTGGAAAGATTTACTGCTTGTCTTTTTTGATGAGATTCACGCCAAATCGGTGGGACTGTCGCCCAAAGTGTATCAAGTACTGTTTTTTAGCCTGCTGTCTGCGTGCGTGGTGTCGGCACTGCAAACGGTGGGAGCGATTTTGGTGATTGCGATGGTCATCACCCCAGGGGCAACGGCATATCAGCTGACCGATAGATTTCGTCCGCTTATCCTCATCGCAGGGTTTTTGGGCGTAACCACAAGTGGACTTGGCGTGTATTTAAGCTACTACCTAGACGGGGCGACAGGGGGTGTGATTGTGTCGCTACAAACGCTGTGTTTTGTGGGGGCGTTTTTGTTTTCGGGGAAGTTTGGGGTTTTAAGACGAAAGAAGTTGGCATAATTGCAAAATGGCTTTTTCTTAAAATAAAATCAGAGCTTATTTTAAGAAAAAGCATTTGCTTAAAATAAAAAGATTTGTTATTTTAAGCAAATGCTTTTTTGATTGGAACAGCGATGAATATCCAAAAAATAGAAAATTTTCAGGCAGGTGTTTGGCGTGAACGCTATCAATACAAGAGTTTTGAACCAACTAAGGTTAATGCCTTGTGGATTTGGGAAGAGCCTGCCATTAATTTGCACCTTGAACGTGCCACCAAAGCACTTGGAGAGTTGAATGCTTTTTCGCTTATTGTGCCTGATATTGATTTGTTTATTCAAATGCATATTACTAAAGAAGCCCAAACATCAAGCAAGATTGAAGGAACACAAACCCAACTTGATGAAGCTTTGATGCCAGAAGAGCAGATACAGCCCGAAAAAAGAGATGATTGGCGTGAAGTACAAAACTACATCAAAGCCATGAATCAAGCGGTGAATGACTTAAAACGTATCCCTTTGTCCAATCGTTTGCTAAAAGATACGCACCATGCTTTGATTAAAGGGGCAAGGGGCGAAGGGAAATTGCCTGGCGAGTTTCGCACCAGTCAAAATTGGATAGGTGGCTCTAATCTGTCAGATGCAGCCTTTATTCCGCCACATCATGAAAATGTGGTAGAGCTCATGAGTGATTTGGAATTATTTTGGCATAATGAAAATGTCGCCGTTCCCCATCTGATTCGCATTGCCATTAGTCATTATCAATTTGAGACCATTCATCCTTTTTTGGATGGTAATGGACGGGTGGGGCGACTGTTGATACCTTTGTATTTAATCGGGCATGGCGTATTAGAAAAGCCTTCTTTTTATATTTCGGATTTTTTTGAACGCAATCGTGCCAGTTATTATGATGCTTTGATGGCGGTGCGTTTGCGTCATGATTTATTGCATTGGATTTTGTTCTTTTTAAATGGTGTTGAAGAAACAGCCAAAAAAGGATGTTTGGTATTTAGGCAAATATTGAAATTGCAACAAGAGCTGCAAGGTATTGCCATGGGCATGGGTAAGCGTGCTGAATTGGCAGGTGCTTTTTTAAAAATATTGTACTCTAATCCAGTGCAAACCCCTAAGTCCGTTCAGCAGTTACTGGATATTTCGCCTGCCACCGCCAATTCTTTGTTAAAAGACTTTGAAAGCAGTGGTATTTTGCAAGAAATCACAGGTGGGAAAAGAGATAGAGTGTATGCCATGTCTCGTTATATTGATATATTTTAAAAAATAAAGACCGTGATTTTATGAGCTTTTTAAACTTTCTCACCGAACCCTTATCCCACACTTTTATGCAACACGCTCTATTATCATCGGTCGTTGTTGGGGCGGTGTGTGCGGTGCTGTCGTGCTATGTGGTGTTAAAGGGCTGGTCGCTCATGGGCGATGCGATTAGTCACGCGGTGTTCCCCGGGGTGATTGTGGCGGTGTGGGCAGGACTCCCGATGTCGCTTGGGGCGTTTGTGGCAGGGCTGTTTTGTGCCGTATCGGTGGGATTTTTAAAAAACAACACCCGTATCAAGGAAGATACGCTCATGGGCATTGTCTTTGCAGGAATGTTTGCCGTGGGGCTTGTCATGTTTACCAAGATAGACACCGACCAGCATTTAAAGCATATTTTGTTTGGCAATCTGCTTGGTATCAGCCGTGACATGCTTATCCAAACGATGATAATTTGTGGAGCGATTTTGGGGGTGGTGCTGTTAAAGGGTAAGGATTTATTGTTGTACTGCTTTGACCCAAGCCATGCCCGTGTGGCAGGACTGTCGCCCAAATTGCTTCATTATGGGTTGCTTATTCTGCTGTCTGCCACGATTGTGGTTGCCATGCAAGCGGTTGGCGTGATTTTGGTGGTGGCGATGCTTATCTCCCCTGGTATTACGGCATTTGTCTTGTGCAGACGATTTCATACCATGCTCGCTGTGGCGGTGGCAAGTTCGTGTTTGACCAGTTTTTTGGGCGTGATTTTAAGTTTTCATCTGGATTCGGCAACGGGGGCGACGATTGTGCTTTTGCAGGCGGTGGTGTTTGTTTTGGCAATTATCATCTCAAAAATAAAAGAAAAACGCCAATCATTAAGACTGGCGTAGGGTGGTTTAGCGAGTGCCAAAAATCTTATCGCCAGCGTCCCCAAGACCAGGGATGATATAGCCGTCTTCGTTGAGATGACTGTCAAGCGATGCGGTAAAAATCTCAACATCAGGGTGAGCGTCATTGACAAGTTTCACGCCTTCGGGGGCGGCGACCAGTACAAGGGCTTTGATGCTTTGACAGCCATGTTTTTTTAGCATATCAATGGTGGCAACCATACTACCGCCCGTAGCAAGCATGGGGTCTAGGATTAGGGCAGGGCGTTTGTCGATATCTTTGACAAACTTTTCAAAAAATGGCACAGGTTCAAGCGTTTCTTCATCACGTTGTAAGCCGACAAAGGAGATTTTGGCGGTGGGAAGTAGGTCAAGCACGCCATCTAACATACCAAGCCCCGCTCGCAAAATCGGCACAAGCGTTACCGTCTTGCCCTTGACTTGCGTGCCTTTAATGGTGCTACCGTCCCAGCCGTCCATGTCAAAATCTTCGGTCTCGAAATCACGGCTCGCTTCATATGCCATCAGTCGTCCAAGCTCGTTGGTGAGCGTGCGAAACTTATAGGTGGAGCAGTTTTTTTCTCGCATGAGCGACAATTTGTGGCGGACAAGGGGATGATTGATGACGGTAATTTGCATGATAATTCTCAATAAAAGGACAAAATGGGAAATTTGGCGTATTTTACCATTTAAGTGGGGTGGTATGAAGTGCTTTCGATAATTTTTTAATGAGAATAAAGTACAAATGTAAATACGGTTGTACTTATAAACCATTGATAAACCTAAGTTTTTCCAAAATGTAACAAATCATTTCAAAATAGCCCTTATGTCACCACAAACGCCAAGTCAGCAATAATTCTTTACTGTTATACAGTATCAAGTTTAGTTTTCTTCTTATATAATGCCAATCAAGATAAAACAGTCTTATTTGATAACTGGGACTGTTTAATTTGATGATCATATTTTGTTTTATTTACCTTATTTTTAAGGAGTTCTTATGAAGGCAGTTAAATTTATCGTCCCAATCTTCGCTCTTGGCGTTGCTTTTACAGGTGTGGCTCATGCAGAAGCGACCATGGATGCTGCAAAAGCTGACAATACCGCCACGAAAGTAAGACAGGTATCATACAGCTGTGGCACAGGCGGTGCAGTCAAGGTCACTTACGGCTTTAATAAGCAAAAGTTGCCAACTTATGCCGAAGCCAACCTAGGTGGCAAAACCCGTTTTTTGCCAATCAACCTAAACCGCTCTGACATTGCAGGTACATTCTTTGGTGATGAAAACAGCTGGACGTTAGATACTGACGCACTGACTTTGGGTAACTACCACAAATCAGACATCATCATCCAAGACCCAGAATCACAAATCTCTTATAAAGATTGCCGTGTGGTTCGCACCAAAAAAGTAAAAGGTTAATCTTATTTTAAGCCATGCCATAACCATCTATAAAAAGACAGACGCAAGGCTGTCTTTTTTGTTTATA
>NZ_JADFBZ010000021.1:0-44208 GCF_015223095.1 Moraxella sp. K127
CACCCTAAATGGCGGTAACGGCGATGACATCTTAAATGGTGGTGCTGGCGATGATTATTTGCAAGGAGGTGCAGGAGCGGACACTTTTGTGTTCTCTTTGGATGTGGGTTTGGTGGTAGATGTTAGCCAGATTGGATTTGATAAAATTGCTGATTTTGATCTAAAGCAAGGAGATAAGATTGATCTAACAGGACTTTTTGCTGACAAATCAATCATGGACAATTTTGGTGATTATATTCATTTTGAGAAATCAGGTACCAAAAATATTACGATGATGATTGATATTGATGGTAAGGATGAGATGTTTGAAAAAATAGCAATCGCTGATATATATTCAAATAACATCGATGGTGTGTTGAACCAACTCAATCAGGGTGAAGGTTTGATTTTGTAAAGTAATCATAAAAATAAGGCATCATCAAATGCCTTATTTTTTATGATTAAAGCGAATTATTCCATGCCATATTTTTGAGCAATGGTTTTTATCTCGCCATTTTTGACTAACTCATCAATGCCTTTATTGAGTGTTTGTGGTAGTTTGGTGTTATTTTTATTGGCTAAAAAGTGCAGTTGGCTTTGTCGGAGTAGGATGTGATTTTTTTTTGCTTGCATCCCTGTTTATGTCTGATAAGGGGTTAGGGTGATACTTGCTAGTTTTGGGTTATCAGCAAGATAGAAGAATACAGGTATTTTGGCATAATAGGCATTGGGTGTACCGTATTTTGATGTGCACTTTTCGGTTTGGAAAATGGCAGTGGTACCATATCGCTGATTCTAGAATCTAATTTCGGCAAAATAAGCTTTCAAATGTTGTTGGTTTAAATTGGATGTTAAGCTTTTTGTTTTTGGCAATGCAATACATCAGAATCAAAACCTGTAATGACTCCTTTTTCATCAGAAAAATTAAAAGGTGCAACGTCTGAGATTGTCGCTATTGTTAATTTTTTAACATTAGAGGTGTTTGTGTCAAAACTATTTGTCTCTGTGCTGGTAATGGATGTTTTAACCGACATTTTTATTTTTGCGTATGGCATTGGTATCGACAGACAGGTTAGTGGCATGGACGTTAAGGTGATTTGATGGTAGCGGTACTCTCCTTGGTACTAGAATGGGCAAATGACCAGTTTCGATTAAAAATTTAAAATAATGTTTTTTAAAATATAAATCTATTGAAATTTTAGATTGAAATAAATGTAAAAGCATATGTTTTTTTTCAAAAATTAAACTCTATTCACATTTTAAAACCCTTTGTAACTTGTTATATTTTGTCAAATGGCGTAAACTATACAGTATTTATTTGATGAAACTGTCTTTGGCTTATTTGGGACAGATTCATGGATAGATTTTAGAGTGAGCGAGATGATTTTGCCGACAGAAGGTTTTGCCATGCTCATCATTCGCTGACCTAATGCAACAAATGTATCAAATTTTTCTCAAAAATAATATGGCGAATATTATGACAAAAAGTAGTAAAGATACGGTGGCTTATCAAAGCACCGAACTCACCGCAGATGGTGCAGCGTATATTGAGGCGTTGTACGAGGACTATTTGGCGGATAAGGCAAGTGTAAGCATCGAGTGGCAAAAATACTTTGCCGATTATGAGCAAGCAGGCGATGCCCCGCACAATGCCATCAAAGAGCAGTTCTTGCTCCTAGCCCGCAACCAAACCAACGCTCGCCCTACTGTGCAGACCGTTGGGACAGGCGACTGCGACCCCAAACAGATGGCAGTGCAACAGCTTATCAGTGCCTATCGTCGTCGCGGACATCGTGTCGCTAAGATTGACCCGTTGGGACTACAAAAGCGTGACGGTATTGAGGATTTGACCTTGGCTTATCATGGTCTGTCCGAGGCTGACCTTGACACGACTTTCCCAACCACACTCATGCACATCGGCAAAGAGTCAGCGACACTGCGTGAGATTATCGAGATTTGTGAGCGTATCTACTGCGGTAGCATTGGCTATGAGTACATGCATGTCTTTACCGCCACCGAGAAAAAATGGATTGAAAAATACATTGAGCAAAATCAAGGCTTTATCAGATTTGACAAAGACAAAAAATTAGAAATCCTTGACCGTTTGACCGCTGCTGAGGGTCTAGAAAAATATCTGGCTCGTAAATATACGGGCGTTAAGCGTTTTGGTCTAGAAGGGGGCGAGAGCTTTATCCCTGCGGTGCATGAGATGATTCAGCGTGTGGGAACGTATGGCACCAAAGAAGTCGTCATCGGCATGGCTCACCGTGGTCGCTTGAACCTACTGGTTAATATCATGGGTAAAAACCCATCTGCCCTGTTTGATGAATTTGATGGTAAAGTTCAGCCAACGGTCGGCTCAGGCGATGTGAAATACCACAATGGGTTTAGCTCAAACGTCATCACCAAAGGCGGAGAGATGCACCTTGCGTTGGCGTTTAACCCGTCTCACTTAGAAATCGTCTCTCCTGTCATGCTAGGCTCGGTGCGTGCCAGACAAGCCCGCCGTAGCGAAGCGTATGGTTATGACATTGACAACAGCACGGTACTACCTATCGTGGTGCATGGTGATGCGGCGTTTGCAGGTCAAGGCGTCAACCAAGAGACTTTCCAGATGTCGCAAACCCGTGCCTACAAGACAGGCGGTACGGTGCATGTCGTCATCAACAACCAAGTGGGCTTTACCACGTCTCGCCCTGATGATGCACGCTCTACCGAGTACTGCACGGACGTTGCCAAAATGGTACACGCCCCTGTCCTGCACGTCAATGGCGATGACCCAGAGGCGGTGGTGTTCGCAAGCCAGCTTGTGCTAGACTATCGCACCGAGTTCGGTCGTGATGTCGTGCTTGACATCGTCTGCTATCGCCGTAACGGACACAACGAATCGGACGAGCCGTCAGCGACTCAGCCACTCATGTATCAAGTCATCAAAAAACTGCCCACCACTCGCACTCAGTACGCTGATAAACTGGTTGCTGAGGGTGTATTGACCAAAGAAGAATCTGCCCAAATTGAAGACGACTATCGTATCGCCCTAGACAATGGCGAGGATGTGGCTCACGGGCTTGCCAAAGAGCCTGATACCAGCTTGTTTGTGGATTGGTCGCCTTATGTGGGTCATGGCTTGACCGATGACGTCCAAACTGGCGTACCTGTTGAGAAGCTCAAATCCTACGCACAAGCGATGGCAAAAGTACCAGAAGGCTTTGAATTACAACGCCAAGTTGCCAAGGTATTAGAGCAACGCCTTGCCATGCAAACAGGGCAAGAGCCCATGAACTGGGGTGCTGCCGAGACATTGGCATACGCGTCGCTTGTGGACGAGGGTTCGCTTGTGCGTATCACAGGCGAGGACGTGGGTCGCGGGACATTCTCACACCGTCATAGCGAGCTGTACAGCCAAAAAGATGCCAGTCTATATATCCCATTACAGCACATTCGTGAAGGACAAGCCCGTTTTGCCACCTACAACTCACTGCTATCAGAAGAGGCGGTGCTTGCGTTTGAATACGGCTACTCTACTACCGTGCCAAATGCCCTTATCATTTGGGAGGCTCAGTTTGGCGACTTTGCTAATGGAGCTCAGGTGGTCATTGACCAGTTCATCTCATCGGGCGAGACCAAATGGCAACGCCTATCAGGTCTTGTTATGCTGCTGCCACACGGCTTTGAGGGTCAAGGTCCTGAGCATTCATCGGCTCGTTTGGAGCGTTTCTTACAGCTATGTGCTGAGGATAATATGCAGGTTATCACTCCAACAACGCCTGCTCAGATTTTCCACGCTCTACGCCGTCAAGTTATCCAAAAAGCCCGTAAGCCACTTATTGTTATGTCGCCAAAATCGCTACTTCGTCATCCGCTTGCCACATCAACGCTTGATGACTTATCAAATGGCAAATTTGAGACAGTATTGCCTGAGATTGATGCGATTGACAACAGCAAGGTAACTCGTGTGGTACTGTGTGGCGGTAAGGTGTATTATGAACTGCTTGAAGCTCGCCGTAAGCTAGGGCTTGACCACATTGCCATCGTGCGTATCGAACAGCTCTACCCACTACCAGAAGCGCGTATTTTGGCGGAGCTTGCCAAATACCCAAATCTTGGCGAAATCATCTGGACGCAAGAAGAGCCACTTAACCAAGGTGCGTGGTACTATCTGTTGCCAGAGCTACACCGCTTGACAGAAGGCAAAGCCAAACTGCTCCCTGCATCGGGTCGTCCTGCGGCAGCAGCTCCTGCGACAGGTTCGCCAAAAATCCATGCGGCACAGCAAAAAGCCTTGATTGCACAGGCATTGAACGTGAGTGTGGAACAATTGTAATTTAACAGCACACAGGGCGACTTGTGTGCTTATCTCATTTGATTTTTAATTTTAATTTTTAAATTTAAGTAAACTTGGAGTTTATCATGGCTGAAATCAAAGCCCCAGTATTCCCAGAATCGGTACAAGACGGCACCATCGTAGAATGGCACGTTAGCGAGGGCGACCAAGTTGCCCGCGACCAACTGCTTGCCGAGATTGAGACCGACAAAGTTGTGTTAGAAGTGGTTGCCCCTGATGATGGCGTGATTAGTAGCATTACCAAAGGCGTGGACAGCACCGTGGTGTCTGCTGAAGTCATCGCTACCTTTGAAGCAGGTGCTACTGCTGCTCCAAAGGCTGAGAGCGAAGAGCTATCCAAAGACGAAGCTGACAAAGGCACAACCATTGACCCAGCCAGCGTTGCCGCCCCTGTACAGCCAAAAGCCGAAGCAGAAGGCGACTTTAAAGACCAAAGCCCTGCCGTGCGTAAAGCTGCCAAAGAAACAGGCGTAAACCCAGCAGACGTACAAGGTTCAGGTCGTGGCGGTCGTGTTACCAAATCAGACATGGTTAACCCCACCCTAAAAGGCGACAACGGTCAAGTTATCGCTACTGCTATCGGTCAGCGTATTGAAAAACGTGAGCCAATGACTCGTCTGCGTAAGCGTATCGCCGAGCGTCTATTGTCTGCCACCCAAGAAACCGCCATGCTTACTACTTTCAATGAAGTGAACATGAAGCCACTGATGGACTTGCGTGCCAAATACAAAGACCAATTTGAAAAACGTCATGGCGTAAAATTGGGCTTTATGTCGCTATTTGTAAAAGCGGCTACCGAAGCGTTGAAGCGTTTCCCTGCGGTCAATGCCTCTATTGACGGTGATGACATTGTGTATCATGGCTACTATGACGTGGGCGTGGCGGTGTCAAGCGACCGTGGTTTGGTTGTGCCTGTACTTCGTGATACCGACAGCATGGGTCTTGCCGACATCGAAGGCGGTATCCGTGATTATGCCACCAAAGCCCGTGAAGGCAAGCTATCAATTGAAGAGATGACTGGCGGTACATTCACCATTACTAATGGTGGTGTGTTCGGTTCGCTCCTATCTACCCCAATCATCAACCCGCCACAAACTGCCATCTTAGGCATGCACGCCATTAACGAGCGTCCTATGGCGGTAAACGGTCAAGTGGTTATCCTACCGATGATGTATCTGGCTCTGTCTTATGACCACCGTTTGATTGACGGTAAAGATGCGGTGCAATTCTTGGTAACGATTAAAGAGCTTATTGAAGATCCAGCACGTCTGATTTTGGATTTGTAATTTGTCAAAAAGACGGATTGGAAATCTGATCCGTCTTTGTATCAATTAAAAGGCTTAACAATGACAATGCAATTACACATGAATTTTGATGAAATCAAACGATTTTGCCAAACCAATCCGCTTTTGACGGACAAAAAAGTAACGTTGTCGTTTGATGAGAGTGCCAGCGAGTTGTATCACGCACTGCGTAAACAGCAAATGCTCAACGCCATTAACGCATTTCGTGGGTCGGGCATGGGCGGTGGTGTTGATGAGCTGCTTCTTGACCGACAGCAAGACAAGCGAGTATAGGTGGTGAAATCGTATGTCTTTGATACATCTGCCATTTTGACGTTATTTGATAATGAAGAAGGGGCGGATACAGTTGCCGAGCTACTACACTTGGCAATCCATGAGCGTATCACGATTTTTGTGAGTGCCATTAGCATGGTGGAATTTCGGTATCGACTCATTCGCCAACATCATGAACACGCATTTGTGGACAAAAAGATGAATGAGCTTTATGATATGCCAATAATAGTGGTGGATTTTAATCAGGCATTGATTGAACAGTCTGCCATTTATAAATCTACCGCCAAAATGTCGTTTGCTGATGCGTGTATTGCAGGTACAGCCAAGCATTTGGGTGCAATTTTGGTGCATAAAGACCCTGAGTATCAGGCGATTGCTCATGACATCAAGCAATTGGTATTGCCTTTTAAGCCAAAAACAAACCAATCTTAACAATTTATCCTTTAAAAATATAGGTAATAACTATGAAAAATTCATATGATTTAGTGGTTATCGGTGGCGGGCCTGGTGGCTATGAAGCTGCCATTCGTGCAGGCCAGCTTGGCTTTAGCACCGCTTGTATCGAAAAACGCATTCATAAAGGCGAACCTGCCCTTGGCGGTACTTGCCTAAACGTGGGCTGTATCCCGTCAAAAGCCTTGCTTGACAGCTCACACCGCTACGAAGCAACCCGCCATGAGCTTGCCGAACACGGTATCACGACAGGCGATGTGGCGATTGACGTATCAAAAATGCTAGAACGCAAAGACAGCATTGTCAAAGGCTTGACCGCAGGTGTGGCAGGTCTATTAAAAGGCAATGGCGTGGACTGGCTACAAGGCGTGGGTACCTTGCTTGACGGTAAATCAGCCGAAAAGCAAGTTAAATTTACCGCTCATGACGGCACCGAGACCACCATTACTGCCAAATATGTGATTTTGGCGGCAGGTTCTGTGCCAATTGAAATCCCCGTTGCCAAAACTGACGGCGAATTTATCGTAGACAGCACTGGTGCCTTAGAATTTAAGGAAGCCCCAAAACGTCTTGGCGTGATTGGTGCGGGCGTGATTGGATTGGAGCTTGGCTCGGTATGGCGAAGACTCGGCTCAGAAGTGGTAGTGTATGAAGCCATGCCAGAGTTTTTGGCAGTTGCCGACAAAGACATTGCCAAAGAAGCAGGCAAACTGCTTAAAAAACAAGGTCTTGACATTCGTGTGGATACCAAAGTGACAGGTGCTGAGGTGGTGGGTGGCGAAGTGGTTGTAACCACGGATGTCAAAGGCGAAACCAAAGCCGAAACCTTTGACAAACTTATCGTGTGCGTGGGTCGCCGTGCGTACAGTGAAGGCTTGCTTGCGGACGGCTGTGGCATTGAGCTTACCGAGCGTGGACTTGTGGCGGTGGACGACCAATGCAAAACCAACCTAGATGGCGTGTATGCCATTGGCGACTTGGTGCGTGGCCCGATGCTTGCCCACAAAGCGATGGAAGAAGGCATGATGGCGGTAGAACGCATTCATGGCGAAAAAGCTCAGGTAAACTACGACACCATCATCAGCGTGATTTATACGCACCCTGAGATTGCGTGGGTGGGCTTGACCGAAGAGCAGGCAAAAGCCCGTGGATATGAAGTCAAAACGGGTTCATTCAACCTATCTGCCAACGGTCGTGCCTTAGCACAAGGTGAGGGCGTGGGCGTGATTAAGGTTGTGGCTGATGCCAAGACTGACCGCTTACTGGGTCTACACATGGTGGGCGTCGGAGCTGGCGACATTGTTCATCAAGGCATGATTGCCTTAGAGTTTGTATCAAGTGTAGAAGACTTACAACTCATGACATTCGCTCACCCAACCGTATCAGAAGCGGTTCATGAAGCGGTACTTTCTGCGGACGGTCGAGCCATTCATGCGATTCAGCGTAAGAAGCGTTGAGTCAAAAACAAGTCCCAGTGTTTGGACATTGGGACTTGTTTTATGAATATTCGCAGATTTTGTATGATATTAACTGTTAATTACTTTTATAAGTTTACAATGTTATTTTATTTTTTGGGTTAAGAGAAGAGATGAAAAAAATATTGTTTGTTACTGGAACAAGAGCTGACTTTGGCAAAATTAAAAATCTCATGGGTATCGTGGAAAATTCTGAAGATTTTGAGTTGCATGTTTTGGTTACTGGCATGCATATGATGCGTCTTTATGGTTCTACTTATAAAGAGGTAAAAAAGCAAAATTATACTAATGCATATTTTATGCCGAACCAGCATACAAGTGAGCCTATGGATGCAGTACTTGCCAATACAATTATGATCTTATCAAGACTGACAGGTGCGGTAGAACCAGATATGATTGTAGTTCACGGAGATCGTATAGAAGCTTTGGCAGGTGCCACAGTTGGTGCGTTGAATCACATTCGTGTATGTCATATTGAAGGTGGGGAGCTTTCAGGTACGATTGATGACTCTATCCGTCATTCTATTACAAAATTATCGCACATTCATATGGTTGCTAACGAAGAGGCAAAACGTCGTCTTATTCAATTAGGAGAGGCGGTTGATAGTATTTTTATTGCCGGCTCGCCAGACTTGGATGTGATGACCTCGTCAAAACTGCCCGCTTTATCTGACGTAAAAGCCAGATACGAAATCAATTTTGATGAATATGGGGTAGTTATGTTTCATCCTGTAACCAGTGAAGAGAATGAGATTGATGTATATGCCGAAAATTTATTTAAGGCATTGGATAGTTTTGATAAAAATTATATAGTTATTTATCCAAATAATGATTTTGGTAGTGCAAAAATTCTAACAGTCATTAAACGTTATGAGAATAACCCTAAGTTTAAAATATTCCCATCTCTGAGCTTTGAGTCATTCCTAGTTATATTAAAAAATGCACAATTCATTATTGGCAACTCTAGTGCCGGTATACGTGAAGCACCTTTTTACGGTTTGCCTAGTATTAATATTGGCACTCGTCAGAATGCAAGATTTAAAGGTGAGACTGTTATTAATTGTGATTATGAAGAGGTTTCTATCATTAATGCAATTAAATCCATCTCTCGAGAACGACTTGAAAGATCTACCCATTTTGGTGAGGGTAATAGTACGGAATTATTTGAGAAATTTTTAAATGGTCAAGAGTTGTGGAGTATTCCTGTACAAAAAGTCTTTGTGGATATTAAGCCATGAGTTATGTTGCGGTCATTCCTGCCAGAGGTGGGTCTAAGGGTATTAAAGGTAAGAATTTGCAATTGGTAGGTGAGCATTCATTGCTTGCAAGAGCAATTTTAGCCGCTCAAGAGGTTGCAGATATTAAGCGTATTATCGTATCAACTGATGATGATAATATTGCAAAAGAAGCAGAAAAATATCAAGCGGAAGTGCATAAGCGTAGTCCAGAAACGTCCAATGACTCCGCTAAAACTATTGATGCTGTAGCTGAGCTTGTCAGAGACTTTGGATTGGGCTTGGAAGTTTGTGTTCTACTACAACCTACAAGTCCGCTAAGAACATCAGAGGATATTCAACTGGCTATTGATGTGTATAAGAGTAATAATATGGGTTCCTGTGTTACTGTTACTGCATCTGAACATCATCCTTTTAAAATGATTGTAAAAAACAATGATGGTTATCATCCTGTGACACAATTATCAGATTTGGAACAGCCTAGACAACAACTACCTCAAGCATTTCGTATTAATGGGGCGGTCTATGTGATTGGATTTAAGGAGCTCTTGGATAATATGTCTTTTTTTGTACAACCGCAGGGCTTTGTGGAAATGAGTGAATGTAAATCCATTGATATTGATACCTATGCAGACCTGCAAAAAGCAAATGAACTAATTAAAGGTAAAAATTTATGAAACCTAGCTTTAAAATTGGTAATCGTAATATTGGTTATGACTACGAGCCTCTAGTAATCGCTGAAATCGGCATCAACCATGAAGGCTCTCTTGATATTGCAAAACAAATGGTGGATGCAGCTTATGAGGCTGGTGCAGAGATAGTTAAACATCAGACGCATGTTGTTGAAGATGAGATGTCTGATGAGGCAAAGAAGGTGATTCCAGGCAATGCTGATGTCTCTATTTATGAGATTATGGAGCGCTGTGCTCTAAATGAAAAAGATGAAACGGCTCTAAAGGAATATATAGAATCCAAGGGCATGATATTCATTAGCACGCCATTTTCACGTGAAGCTGTTTATCGCCTAGAGCGTATGGGTGTTGTAGCATATAAGATTGGTTCGGGCGAGTGTAATAACTACCCGTTGATTAAATTGGTTGCATCATTTGGCAAGCCTATTATTCTCTCCACAGGTATGAATGATATTAAAAGTATTCGTAAATCAGTTGAGATTATGGAGCGAGCAGGTGTACCTTATGCACTGTTGCATTGTACCAATGTCTATCCAACTCCACCTGAACTTGTACGTCTAGGCGGCATCAATCAACTTGAGAAAGAATTTCCGAATGCTGTTGTAGGTCTTTCGGATCACTGTGTGGATAACTATGTATGCATGGGTGCTGTCGCTATAGGTGCAAGTATCTTAGAACGTCATTTTACAGATACCTACGATCGTTTGGGTCCTGACATTAATTGCTCAATGGATGGTAAAGGCATGGCAGAGTTGATTGAAGCGAGCAAGCAAATTGCCAAAGCTCGAGGCGGTGAAAAAGGTGCTATTGCTGAAGAGCAGGTTACGATTGATTTTGCCTTTGCATCTGTAGTTGCGTATACTGATATTAAAGCAGGTGAAAGCTTTACGGAAGATAATTTATGGGTGCGTCGCCCTGGCACAGGTGATTTTCTTGTTCATGAATATGATGATCTTATCGGTAAAGTTGCTGCCACCGATATTAAATGCGGAGAACAGATTAAAAAAGAGCATGTAAAATAGTGAAAATCGGTTTTGTTTTTCAAAGGGATTCTCATCTCAAAGCGGTTTATGCCACCGCTTTGAGATTAGTTACTCAATACAAAAAAGCAGATATAAAATTTTTTGGCATTGAAGCAAGTGCAGATGTATATATACCAAGCTCATTTGATGGAGTAAAATTATCCTTGGCTGAAGTGGAACAACTTGGTCATTGTGACTATTTGGTGTGCTGTTTGGGTGGATTCCTGTTAAATAAGTTGATTGGGAGATTTCAATCTACAAATACAAAGATTATTTCCATATTTCCGGGGGTTGTCAGTCACTACCAGGTCGATGCTTTTATCACTCGGTTTAATGCTGATCAGGTGTGGCTGAACTGCTTGGATGATTATGAGTTCTATACTAGACTTTGTCAAACTTTTAAGGTAAAAAATAACGGATTGCTATATGGAGCTTCATGGTTCATCGCCACAGAATGCCATAAGAGTTATCATCAAGATAAGGTTATTTTCTTTGAGCAAACCCAACTAGAACTGAATGATTATTTGACCAAGAAGATTCTGGCTCAATTGGTCTCATTGGTAGAAAATTACCCCAATAGAGTATTTTTGTATAAAACTCGTAATAATATAAATAATCAATATTTGGAAATAATTCGCCAAAATCTTGCCTCTTTTTCGAATGTAAGATTGGTTGATGAGCTGTCAGATATTGATATCTGTCAAGCAGATAGTTATATTTCTATATCTTCATCTGCTATAGTAGAAGGCTTGCTACAGGGTAAAAATTGTTACTTGCTAAGTAGATCTTACCTAGATAAAGATGCCGCAGAAATTTTCGGTTGGTGTGGTATGTTTTTGGATGAGTTGAACTCTTTAAATGTTAACTGGTTTAAACACAGAATTTATTCTCCTAAATATATTGTGGATTTGGAGAGTGTCAGTAAAAATCAATCAACCCACTTTTCCAATAGACATCTATCAAAGATAATGTGTCAACTGTTAGGAGTGTTGTTATATCACCCAAAGATTTGGTTGATTTTTACAAACAAAACTAGGTTAAAATCTATTCAGAAAGCCTTGGAATACCTCTAAACTCCTAACTATGAATTTACTGTTATTTTTATATTAGATTTCCTGCAAAACTCTAAATTAAAGAAAACCGTTCATGGTGAACCTGTCGAACCATGACGGAAACCTGCCCTTAGGCATAGCTTAGGGTTAACGGTTTCCGTAGTAAAACTCAAATTCGTTAGCTGTAATTTTATCTAAGTTTATTTCTAACAAACTATTTAGGGCATAATTGGCTTGGTGAATTTTTATATAATTTTATGTTTAAAATTACCAATTTCTTTAAAAACATAATTTTATTTGCTAAAAATTAAATATAGTGCGATTATCCTGTGTATATTATGAAAGAATTTTATCACAACATAAGGTATAGTAATTTTATCTATTTATATCAATAGGTGAGGTTATTGTAAATTTCAACTCAATCAAATAATGAGGGTATATAATGCTACATATCAATAGATCTAAAGCTTACACTTTGGATAATATTATCAAAAAAAAAAGTAAAAAAAGATAGCAACTTATTTGTCATATCTAATTTAGGGCAATTAAATCATATTGAAGGTCTTATTAGAAAATTTTGCTATAAAAATAATGTGTTAATTGTAGTTTATACAGAAGCTAATTACCATGTTCCCCAATTAATACATGATCAATTTAGTGATGAATTTAGTAATGTTATTTTTTTGAAACTACCAAAGAGCCCTAATAGTTATAATTTTAATAATCTTGTGAAAATTTATAAATCTTATCGTAGGGTTATATTAAAAGTTAGACCTAAAAAAATATTTTTAAATAGCTTTCAACACCATTATGCTGTTTTTGCATCAATTGCAAAAAAGAAAAATATTCAACTATTTTTAGTAGAGGAGGGTCTAGGAACTTATCGTCTAGGAGCTTTAAGCCCAAAAGAAATTCAGAATAATCAGCATGGTAAATTAGATGTAAATTTGATTAAAAAAATATCAAAAAATACATTGCAAAAATCAGAAATCTTTAATAGAAGCTCCAAAATTGTTGAAGATGTTAATATCTTGATTAAGCAATCTAAAATTTTTGCATCACAACTATATCTACATCCAGAAACTCAAAAATTTTTAATTGGTAATTTTCCCAATAAAAATCTCAAGGCTTTTTTGACTCCCTTTTTAGATTTTGATTTTTCTTATACGGCTTTCCCTGAAAAAACAAAGAAAATATTTAGTTCCGCACATCATTATTTCTATTCAGCATATGAAGAGCAGGACGAAAAACAAATTTCTTATGCAAAAAATATTATTAATTTCTATGGAATTTCAAATAATGATATTTTATATTTAAGTCAGCACTATCAAATTGACAGCCAGGAATACCTTGATATTGTATACAATATCTTTTCTAATCTTTTAAGTTCTTCCTGCGGTAGAATATATGTAAAGCTTCATCCGAAGAACGAGAAAAAAGAAGTATTTGAGGGATTCTTATCTATGGAGAAAAAATCTGATGGAAGAATTAGAATTATTCGTGAATCGGGATTTTTGATAGAAGAAGTGATTAGGCAATCTCAGATTAAAAGTGTGATAGGTATTACGTCTTCTGCTTTGGTTTATAGTTGTATTATGTCTCCTGATATTCAGGCATATTCTGTCGTGGATCTTTTATTAAGAGAATTAGACCAAAAAAACAAGAATAACAGTAAAGGGATAAAGATGTTAGAACAACATGCTCAAATATTGAGACAATTCAACAATATTGTGTTTTTAGGATCGTAAATATGTGGATAAATCACGCCATTATCCCCACCGCAGGTTTCGGCACTCGTATGTTGCCACTCTCCAAAGCCGTGCCAAAAGAGCTTCTGCCACTTGGCGACAAGCCCGCCATTCATTATGTTGTCATGGAGGCGGTGCGTGCAGGCATTAAACATATCGTACTGGTCAATCACACCCAAAAAAGTGCGATAGAAAATTATTTTGACATTAACAGCGAACTAGATACCCAACTTCGCTTAAAGGGCAAAAATGAGCTGGCGGACAGTCTAAACTTTTTGCCTGATGACGTGCGTATCATCAGTGTACGTCAAGGTCGTCCGCTAGGTCTAGGTCATGCGGTATTACAGGGTCGTGCAGTCGTGGGCGATAACCCCTTTGCCGTGCTGCTACCTGATGTGGTGCTAGATCCCTTTAAGACCGATTTTAAGGCGGATAATTTGGCGTATATGTTGGATATGTTTGCCAAAACGGGTCGCTCGCAGATTCTCGTTGACCCTGTGGCGGACGATGATATACACAAATATGGCATTGCTTGTCTTAGTGATAAACAAACCATTGCCAAATCTGATGCCAATGACTCATTTGATGTCAAGGGCTTTGTGGAAAAGCCTGCTTTGGTGGATGCCCCATCCAACCTTGCGGTGGTAGGACGCTATGTGTTTGACCCAAAGATTTTTGACTTTTTGGCGGAGACCAAGCCGTCTGTGGGCGGTGAGATTCAGCTGACCGATGCCATTGATGCACTTATCAGTAAGCAGGGCATGGACGTGGTGACCTTAAAGGGTGAGAGCTTTGACGCAGGCGACATGAAAACCTATATACAGGCGTTTGGTTATTTTGCCGAGCATATAGGCGAATCATTCTAAGGATTTGTCATGAACCAAAGCCCTACTTGGCAAACTCTGCAATCCCTTGCCCAAACTAACCGCACCTTGACCGAGCTGTTCAAAGATGACAAACGTGGCGAGCGGTTTGGCGTGTCGGCTTGCGATATGTACATGGATTTTAGCAAACAAGCGATCGACGATGAGATTTTATCGGCGTTATTGACCTTGGCGGATGATTGTCAATTATCCAATAAAATCAATGACTTATTAACAGGTAAAAAAGTAAACGACACCGAAAACCGCCCTGCCTTACATACCGCTTTACGTCTGCCAAAGGGCAGGTCGCTCATCGTGGACGGCACGGACGTAAACGCCCAAGTCCACGACAGCCTTGCCAAAGCCGAAACCATTGTCAGCCGTATCCGCACAGGCGTGTGGCGTGGCTATGCAGGACACGCCATGACGGACGTGGTTAATATCGGTGTGGGCGGTTCGGATTTGGGGCCTCTAATGGCAACGACTGCCCTGTCCGAGTGGGCGGACACGTCCATTCGGGTGCATTTCGTCTCCAACATGGACGGCACCCAACTTGACAGCCTGTTAAAGGTGCTAAACCCCCAAACCACGCTGTTTATTATTTCATCAAAATCATTTGGCACGATAGACACGCTCTCCAACGCCAAAACCGCCTTAGGCTGGCTATTGTCCGCCCACGATAACAAACCCACGATTTTACGCCGTCATTTTATCGGCATTTCCACACGCCCTGACAAGATGAGCGAGTGGGGCATTCATGAAAATAATCAGTTGCTACTGTGGGACTGGGTCGGCGGTCGGTTTAGTATGTGGTCGGTCATCGGACTTGCCATTGCCATAAAAATCGGCATGGACGGCTTTTATGAGCTACTGGCAGGGGCGAACGACATGGACAGGCATTTTGCCACAGCCGATTTTGCCCAAAATATGCCCGTTTTGCTTGGGCTTTTGGGTGTGTGGAACAGCACTTTTTTGAGGATTAACGCCCACACCGTGCTACCTTATGACGGCAGATTGTCGCATTTTCCCAACTATCTGACCCAGCTTGAAATGGAATCCAACGGCAAATCAGTCGCCAGAGACGGTCAGCAGGTCGGCTATGATACTTGTCCGATTTTGTGGGGCGACATTGGTTCAAATGCTCAGCACGCTTTTTATCAGCTCCTGCATCAAGGCACGCAAAGAGTCTCTTGCGACTTTATCACGCCCATTCATCGCTATCATCAGCATCAAACCGCCAATGCCCATTTGTCCGAACAGCATGAGCTTTCCTTGTCAAATTGCCTTGCTCAGTCGCAGGTGTTGGCATTTGGCAATCATGCCTTGCCTGATGAATTACAAAAAAATGACGATGATTTTGCCAAATTTAAACAATATCGTGGCAATCAGCCGTCCACAACGCTTTTACTTGACAGCCTAACGCCAAAAACGCTCGGTTCGCTCATCGCTCTGTATGAGCATAAAGTCTATGTGATGAGCGTGATTTGGGGCATCAACCCGTTTGACCAATGGGGCGTGGAAGTGGGTAAAGTCATGGCAAATCAGGTCTATGACGTGTTGTGTGATAAACAAAGCGTGGGGGCGTTTGATTCATCAACCAATACGCTATTAAATAAAATTAAGGGCAAATTTTAAAAAGTATTTTTAATAAAAATTACGGTAAATGATAATGAAAACACACGACACGGTCTATATCATCGGAGCAAATCATGAAGCGATTAATGCAGGGATTTTGCTTGCCAGTTTAAATAAAAAAGTGCATTTATTAAGTATTAAAAATGCCATTGATGAGACATTGTTTCATTATCATTTTGACCGTCAAATTAATGCCTTATGGTCGCTGTATGTCAATGAACATAAAATCACTCATCATCATAAAAAAAGCCGTGATGATACACTTGATTTTATTAAACAATCCCAAGGCAGTTTAATCTGGCTATTTGTTGATGACATGAGCGATGACGAATTGGCATTATTTACCAAAACCCAAGATAATCCGCACAGTCAAATTATCCTAAGCGGTATAGATAATATTGGCAAAATGGAGCAAATTGCCAATGAGATGATTAGCAAATGGGTGTATTATTTGCCATTTATTTTTATGAAAGACGGGGCGAATTTTGGTAGTTTTTATCAATCGGATTTGGTATTGATTGGCGAAAAAACAGCAAATAGCGTGGTAAATTGTGAAATCATCTCTTTTATCAAATCCCAAGCCAAACAATGCCAAATTGATAATATTAAAACCATAGAATTTGCTCGCAGTGCGATTATGGCAATGCTTGCCACTCGCTTGTCGTTTATGAACGAAATGACACGCCTTGCTGATAAAGAAAATATTAATATCAAGCACATTGAGCGGATTATGGGGTCGGACAGCCGTATCGGTTCGGCATATTTGGGAGCAGGTTGGGGCTTTGGCGGAAAGACCTTGCCCAATGAATTGACTTTATTAAAAAATCAATTTGACAATCAAAACGTCAAATCAGAGGTATTAAATGCCGTGATTGATGTTAATGCTGACCAAAAAGAGCTGATTTTTAGAAAATTTTGGCGATATTTTAATGGCTTTATAGAAAATAAAACCGTGATGATATGGGGGGCAGGCTATCGCATTGGGGCAGGGCTTAGTACCAACAGTGCCATTCATCCATTATTAAAATTGTTGTGGTCGTATGACATAAAAACGGTGGTTTATACCAATAATACCACGATTGAATTACAAACGATGTATGAAAATGAGCGGTTATTTTCAATCACAAACAACCCTTATGAGTTGAATGAAATAGACAGTTTATTTATCATTAATTGGTCGGGATTAACACCGCCTGATGTTTATGAATTAAATAAATACAATGTACCGATATTTGATGCCAAAAATATTTTAAGTGATGATGAGATTAAATTATTAACCAGTGATTATATTGGTATTGGTCGCAAAAATCACTAAGCCCATTTTTAAGAGAGTATGACATGAAAAAAATCCTAGTAACAGGCGGAGCAGGCTATATTGGCTCGCATACCTTGATTGAACTCATCAAGGCAGGTTATACGCCTGTGGTATATGACAATTTGTCCAATTCTAGCCCTGTGGCGATTGAGCGTGTAGAAAAGATTGTCGGTACAGAGATAACCTTTATCAAAGGCGATGTACTGGATAAGGCTCATTTGGAGCGTGTGTTTGATGAATATGACTTTTTTGGCGTGATTCATTTTGCAGGGCTAAAAGCGGTGGGCGAGAGCGTGGCAAAACCGCTTAAATACTACCAAAATAACGTAACAGGCACGCTAAATCTTTTGGAGGTCATGAAAGACAAAGGCGTAACTAACTTTATCTTTTCATCATCGGCGACCGTCTATGGCGACCCAGAAGTCTTGCCCATTACTGAGGCCGCCAAACGCTCTTGCACCAACCCTTATGGGCAGTCCAAACTCACGGTAGAATATATCCTAGAAGATTTGGCAAAATCCGTGCAGGACAGCCAAGTGTGGAACATCATCGCCCTACGCTACTTTAACCCCATTGGGGCGGACGTGTCAGGGGCGATTGGCGAAGACCCAAGCGACATTCCCAACAACCTTATGCCTTATATCTCACAAGTGGCGGTGGGTAAATTAGAAAAACTATCCGTGTTTGGCGATGATTATGACACGGTGGACGGCACAGGCGTGCGTGATTATATTCATGTGGTGGATTTGGCAAAAGGTCATGTGTCGGCACTGGACTATATCGCAGGGCGTGAGAGAGCTTTTGGTTTTGAGCCGATTAACCTAGGCACAGGCAACGGCACAAGCGTACTACAACTGGTCAATGCCTTTATCCACGCCACAGGGCAAAACGTGCCATACGTCATCGCCCCAAGACGAGCAGGGGACATTGCCACTTGCTATGCCAGTAGCGATAAAGCCAAAAACCTGCTTGGCTGGACGGCAGAATATGACACCCAGCGTATGTGCGTGGATACATGGCGTTGGCAAAGTCAAAATCCCAAAGGCTACCGCCCCTAAAACAAAACCGCCCAAAGGCGGTTTTTGCGACATTAGGACAGTCATGCCCTACTCACTATGCTTCTTAACCTGCTCAATCCGCTTATCCGTCTCAGGGTGCGTGGACAGCACCGACCAATGCCCTTGACCATCGCCATGTTCTTTTTTTAGCTTTTCAAAGAAGTTGGCAAGGTGCATGGGCGATATGCCAAGGCGTTTTAGCTCATCGATGGCAAATTTATCCGCTTCCATCTCCGCATCTTGGGAGTATTGGGCGGCGGCGAGCATGGTTGGTAGGGCAAGTATCAAATCAGACGCATCGCCTGTGATGACGATGACCAGTACCCCCACACCAATACTGCTAATCGCCCGCTCCAAGCTATGACGATGTACCAAATGCCCCTGCTCATGGGCAAGCACGGCTAGGATTTCGTTGTCATCTCCGCTAAGCTCGATAAGCTCGTCTGTGATGACGATGGTGTTGTTGGGGATGGCAAGGGCGTTTGCTCCGATGACCCCACCCCCACGCACCAGCACTTTGGCTTTGGGGTTGCCATCTAGCTTGTCGTACAGAGCGATTATCGCATCTTGGCGAGCCTGTGATAGCTTGCTTGGCTCGGTCAGCTCCATGACTTGTTCTTCTGCCTTTTGTCCGACTTCCATCAAAACATCAGGGGGTAGGGACTGGGCGATGTGGTGCGATGCCAATGGCACGCCAAATTTGAGTACGCCCGTCATAAAAATAACAACAGCGACCAAACTGACCAAAATCCACCCAAAACTGCTCTCCATGATGGAGATTTTGTGAAATAGGCGTTTGTGGTGTAGTTCAAGCCAATCAGGCACACCGCCAATCAGCTCAATCCGCTCACCGCTACCAAAGGCAAGCACCCCTGCCGACCGCCCCACGCTTGGCATAAATTCACAGTCGGCAATCCGATATACCCCGCCAACGTCATCGCCTTCTAGCACAAAGCTATCGGGACTGGTGCTTGGGCGGATATGGGCGGTATGGGCTTTGCTTGTTTTGCCATCAAAATAGCGTACGGTGATTGGGCGTGTACTCATGACAACCTACCACGACACATCAATGTCAAACACATCGGCAATCTCTTCGCCCAAAGCGGATTCTTCTACCATTTGGGGTGTGATAAGTTCATCAAAATTCTCATAACTGAGCAAAGACAGCGTCTCGGTCTTGTAGCGATGCAGTCGCACTGCCGCCCACGGGGTAAATAGCCCAAGTGTCAAGCCAATCAGCAAAAAGTTGGTAAATTGAATAAAAGCAAATCTAAAAATGCTAAACTCATTTAGCACAAACTCACTCTCGCCAATGGTCAAGTTGTCCCACACGACCTTGTGCAGACAGGCTTGAATAAGCGGTAAGATAAGCAGTGCCATCAGGTACATGCCAATCAGGTACATGCCAATAATGACAATGAGCATAGTCCCTGTGCTTTCAACACCACCAAAACCTATGATGAACAGTCCACACACCGCCACAGCAATTGCAATTGGCATCACAACCGCCTTATACACATCAAGCATGCTGGCGTGCCAGGTAAACGCCATCTTGCCAAATTGGGTGTTGTTAAACTGATAACTCTTAAATAGTCGCCATGCAAATGGGGCAAGTAAGACAAAACCAATCACCATCACCATCATGCCAATGACATCATGTATCTGCAAGTTCATGCTCAAATAACCTGCCCCAATGATGAGAATATTGGCAAAAACAATCAAGCCAAACAGCATATAAGCACCAAGCAGACTGCCCACAAAGGCAAAGCGGACGTTTTTGTATTGGCTGTTCCTTGCCCGAAAGCGTAATGTAGAACGCACAAGCCATGGAAATACTGCCATCATCAAAACACCCCCTACCATCGTGATGACAGGCGAGAATTCCCCCAACACACTGATGACAAGATAGACACCAATTGCGATGAGACGCCCAATCAAAATCCGCTTAGGGTTGGCGGTGAAGTCAAACGACTCATCGTTTAGCTCGGTGTTGCCATAAAAATACCGCAGACGACGAACCTTTGCCCACGGCGAATAAATCCCGAGGGTGATGATTGTCAAAAGCAAATTAACAATCCAAATCCTAAAATACTCTGACCCTGTCCCATAAAAATGAAAGTCATATTGATACGGCTCATCAGGTTGGGCAGGGGGTAGGGTAGGGGGTGTATCAAAAGGGGTGTGATAAATATCGTTGGCAAAAGACTCATTTGGGGGCAGTGACATGTTGTGTCCTTATATGGTGTTGAATAAAAGTCATGAGAATAAGACTTATTTTTTTACACAAATTATACCAAAGTCAAACCAAAAATACAAAAGTTAAGATTTGATTAATTTTATGGTAAAATAAGACATCTAAACTAAGATTTAATTTTTATGAAAAAACTTATCCTAGCAAGCAACAACCAAGGCAAACTTACCGAATTTCAATCCCTATTTGACAAGGCAAATCTAGGCATTAGTATCATCCCCCAAGGCGAGCTTGGCATTACGGACGCTGATGAGATAGGCTTGTCTTTTGTCGAAAATGCCATTATTAAGGCACGGCACGCAAGTTCTGCAAGCGGACTGCCTGCCCTAGCGGACGATAGCGGACTGTGTGTGCCTGTGCTTGGCAATATGCCAGGGATTTATTCGGCGAGATTTTCGGGCAATCACGGCGATGACAATGCCAATAACGCCAAACTCTTGACAGAGCTTGCCCCTTTTAGAAACGGTACACCCATTGTCGGTAAATTTATCTGCGTGCTTGCCCTAGTTCGCCATGCCGATGATCCCTTGCCGATGATTGCACAGGGGCAGTGGGTAGGCGAGATATTGGACGCACCACGGGGCGAAAATGGCTTTGGCTATGACCCGCTTTTTTATGTGCCAAGCCTTGACAGCTCATCTGCCGAGCTTGATAAAACCACCAAAAACGCCCTAAGCCACCGTGGGCAAGCCTTGGATAAGCTCATCGCCCATTTAAAACAGGGCGAATTTGATAGGTTGTAATTTTACCAAAAAAAAGCTATACTACTCATCTTTTAGGATTTTTGTGGGCGTTGTAATTAAGTGCCTGCCCAGATTTTTGAGAATTTCACTGATAAGTGATTGAATTTTAACAAGTTTTAAGGTAGATTCCCCATGAGTAACTTAGACGTTGCTGTAAATGTCATCTCAGACAAAGAAACCCAATTGACCGTTAAAGTGCCTGTTGGTACCATCCAGAGCAAAGTAGAGAGCCGTATTCGTAGCCTTGCCAAAACTGCCAAGATTGATGGCTTTCGTAAAGGTAAAGTGCCTGTGAGCCACATCCGTGCTCAGTATGGTGCCGGCATTCAACAAGAAGTCATCAATGACGTCATTCGTGACACCGTTTTTGAAGTATTGGCTGACAAAAAAGTGCGTGCCGTGGGCGTGCCTAGCATTGATGATGTCAAGCTAGAAAACGACTTTTTGGTATACCAAGCGTCTGTTGAGACCATGCCAGAAGTGGAAGTTAAAGGTCTGAGCGAGATTGAAGTAGAGCGTCAAGTTGCCACCGTGTCTGATGAAGACGTGGACACCATGATTGAAAACCTACAAAAACAACGCCAAACCTTTGAAGCCAAAGATGGCGAGCTGGCAGACGGCGATGAAGCGACGTTTGATTTTGAAGGCTCAATCGATGGCGAGAAGTTTGAAGGTGGCAGTGCCGAGAATTTCCGTCTTATCATCGGTTCAGGTCAGATGATTCCAGGCTTTGAAGACGGGATGAAAGGCATGAAAGCAGGCGAAGAAAAAACCATCAAGGTGACTTTCCCAGAAGATTATCAAGCCGAGAACCTAAAAGGTAAAGAAGCAGACTTTAAAATCACCGTTAAAGAAGTCAAAGAAGCCAAACTACCTGAGCTAAACGATGAATTCTTTGAGCTGTTCGGCGTGAGTGAAGGCGGTCTTGACAAGCTAAAAGCAGACGTTCGTAAAAACATGGAGCGTGAGATTAAGAGTGCCGCTCGCAACCAAGTCAAGCAAGCTGCCTTTGATGCGTTGGTTGAGAAAAACGAATTTGACGTGCCAAATGCCATGCTTGCTGGGGAGATTGACCGTCAGCGTAACCTAATGCTACAACGCTTTGCTCAGCAGTTTGGTGCCAACCCAAATACCTTTGACAAAAACATGCTCCCTGATGAGCTGTTTGAAGACCAAGCGTTGCGTGCGGTACGTCTAGGCGTGTTGGTCGGTCAAATCATCGACAAGCAAAAGCTAGAAGTTGACCAAGAGCGTGTGACTGCCTTTATCGCAGAAGCTGCCGAAAACTACGAAGACCCAGATGAAGTCATCGAGTACTACACCAACGACAAACAAGAACGTGCTGGTATTGAAGCGGTCGTGCTAGAAGACCAAGTGGTAGAATACATCCTATCACAAGGTAAAGTGACTGACAAAGAAGTCAAATACCAAGACCTATTGGCAGCAGCTCAGCAAGCCCAAATGTAATTTGCCAAAATGACACAAATACCCTAACAAAAAGTGTTGGGGTATTTTTATTTTGTGGTAAAATAGCTTGATTTCATTTGAATTTTTAAGGGCGTGCCTGCCTTTTGTATTTGCAATGAAAAATAGGGGAAATCGCCCGTTTTTCAAGGAAAAGGTGAAGTCTGATAGTCGTTCTATCAAACGAGCTTTTGATGATGAAAAACAATCCGACCACTTAACTGGCTAAATTTTTAAGATTTTTACTTAACTTTTTAAATTAAGTGGTCGGATAGCCATTTTTCATGCAAAAACAGGTAGTTTATTTCTAAAATATTTCTAAATTTTAAATTGTGTTATAAAGGGCAGGCACGCCCAAGACTTAACAGGATATTGTATGAGTGATTTTCGCAAAAACCCTTTTTATGACCAACTCGCCGACACCTTTCACACTGCCCCCCAGTCTGCCCTTGTGCCTGTGGTGATTGAGCAGTCAGGTCGTGGCGAGCGTTCGTTTGACATTTTCTCACGTCTACTGCGTGAACGTGTGATTTTTTTGACTGGTCAAGTCGAAGACCACATGGCAAATTTGATTGTTGCCCAACTGCTATTTTTGGAAGCGGACAACCCTGAAAAAGACATTCATCTATACATTAACTCCCCCGGTGGTGTGGTTACCGCAGGCATGGCGATGTTTGATACCATGAACTTTATCAAGCCTGATGTCTCTACCATCTGTCTGGGGCAGGCGTGTAGTATGGGGTCGTTCCTACTGGCGGCAGGTGCCAAGGGTAAGCGTTATGCCCTTGCCAATAGCCGTGTGATGATTCATCAGCCATCGGGCGGGGCTCAGGGTCAGGCGACCGACATTGAGATTAGTGCCAAACAAATCCTAAAAATCCGTGAACGCCTAAATGCCATTCTTGCCGAGCGTACCGGTCAGCCACTTGAAAAAATCGAGCGAGACGTTGAGCGTGATTATTGGTTGGATGCCTTTGAAGCCAAAGAGTATGGCTTGGTGGATGCCGTGCTTGAAAAACGCCCTGTGTAGCAAATGACCGATAACGGCAGATTTGCCCTGCCTAGCAAAGATGTGTAAAAGGAAAACTGATGACTAAGACCAAAGAGCCGTGCTGTGCCTTTTGTGGCAAGAAAAAAGATGAAGTCAAAAAGCTCATCGCTGGCATTGATGAGAATACCAACATCTGTAACGAGTGCGTGGAGCTGTGTGGCGACATGTTGGGCGGTATGGATTTGGACACCAAAAACGAGCAAGGCAAAAAGCCAAGCCATGCCAAAGCCAAAAAAGCCAAAACCGATGATAAAGACTGGGCGAGTGCGGTGCTACCCAAGCCCAAAGAGATTCGTGAACATCTAGATGAATACGTCATCGGTCAAGACACTGCCAAAAAAGCGTTGTCCGTGGCGGTCTATAACCACTACAAACGCCTAAAAGTGCGTGCCGATAACAAAATCTCGCCCGTGGAGCTTGCCAAAAGTAACATCCTGCTCATCGGCCCCACAGGTTCGGGCAAAACCCTACTTGCTCAGACCCTTGCCAAGATGCTAGATGTGCCATTTGCCATGGCAGACGCCACCACACTCACCGAAGCAGGCTATGTGGGTGAGGACGTGGAGAACATCGTTCAAAAACTGCTCCAATCTGCCGACTATGACGTGGAACGCACCCAGCGTGGGATTATCTACATTGATGAGATTGACAAAATCAGCAAAAAAGGCGAGAACGTCTCCATCACGCGTGATGTCTCGGGCGAGGGCGTTCAGCAGGCTCTGTTAAAACTCATCGAAGGGACGGTTGCCAATATTCCGCCCCAAGGTGGTCGTAAGCACCCCAACCAAGAGATGATTCAGGTGGACACCAGCAACATCTTGATGATTGTCGGTGGGGCGTTTGCAGGGCTTGACCGTATCATCCAGCAACGCACCGAGAAGACGGGTATCGGTTTTAATGCCGATGTCAAAGCCCAAGAAGAAACCAAAATCAGCGAGTTGTTCAAAGAGGTTGAGCCTGAGGATTTGATTAAGTTTGGTCTCATCCCTGAGCTCATCGGACGTCTGCCCGTGATTGCCACATTAGATGAGTTGGATGAAGACGCCCTTATTCAGATTCTTACCGAACCCAAAAACGCTCTGACCAAACAGTACGAATACCTATTTGACATGGAAGGGGTGAAATTGAGCTTTGAAGATGAAGCCTTGACGGCAGTCGCCAAGCAGGCGATGAAGCGTAAGACAGGGGCAAGGGGCTTGCGTTCTATCATCGAAAATGCCCTGCTTGACACCATGTACGAATTGCCGAGCATGGAGAGTGCCAAAGAAGTGGTGGTGACTCGTGCGGTGATAGAAGATGGCAAAGAGCCTGTTATTAAATAAGGTGCATGAAACAAAAAGCGGACGATGGTTCGCTTTTTTATTGGAAAATGACCAACAAGTCAATGTTACAAAATGGTCGTGATTTTGCCTAAATGATTGTGATATAGTAAGTAGGCACTGCCAGTGATGGATCGTGGGCGAGATGGAGATGACAAATGTGATTTGTTATTTTGCCTGTATCGGTCGTATCATGAGTGATATTTAACCAAACCCCATCGGGGGACATAACAGGAGTAATCATGATTTATAGTGGAAAATCCATACAAGTCAGCCGACTAGACGGCGACATTGTCAAATTTCATTTTAATAATGAAAGCGAGTCGGTCAATAAATTTGACCAAGCCACCAATGCCGAGTTCAAAGAAGCCGTAACCGCCTTGGAGCAGGATACGAGCATTAAAGGCTTGATTGTAACATCAGGCAAAAAGGTCTTTATCGCAGGGGCGGACATCACCGAGTTTGTCGGTTATTTCAAAAAACCCCAAGCAGAGCTAGAAAACTGGCTACTTGACATCAACAGCGTGTTTAACCGTTTTGAAGATTTGCCATTTCCCAAGGTATCGGCTATCAATGGCGTGGCGTTGGGTGGTGGGTGTGAGATGACGCTTGTCTGCGAATACCGTGTCATGGGGCAGTCGGCTCAGATTGGCTTGCCCGAGACCAAGCTTGGTATTTTCCCAGGGTTTGGTGGCAGTGTGCGTACGCCACGCATTATCGGCATTGACAACGCCCTAGAACTTATCGCCACAGGCAATCCCCTAAAACCTAATGATGCCTTAAAAGTGGGTTTGGTGGACGCTGTCGTGGCGGACGAGAGCGTGGAGCAGTCGGCTCTGGATTTGGTCAAAAAGTGCATAAATGGCGAGCTAGATTGGCAAGCCAAACGTGCCGAGAAGTTAGAACCTGTTAAACTTAACAAAACCGAGCAGGCAATGGCGTTTAACTCTGCCAAAGGCGTGATTTTTGCCAAGGCAAACCCCAAGCACTACCCTGCCCTTGCCCTTGCCCTAGATGCGATAGAAAACCACGCTAATCTGGGACGTGATGAAGCGATAAAGGTGGAAGCGACCAATTTCGCCAAATCCGCCAAAACTCCACAAGCGACCGCCCTTGTCGGTGTATTCTTAAATGACCAGCTTGTCAAAAAACGTGCCAAAGACCAGTCCAAAACCGCCCACGACATCAATGAAATGGCGGTGCTTGGGGCAGGGATTATGGGCGGTGGTATCGCTTATCAGTCGGCGGTTAAGGGCTTGCCCATCATCATGAAAGACATCAAATCCGAGCAACTTGACCTAGGCATGAATGAAGCGAGCAAACTCCTTAGCAAAGAAGTAGAACGTGGCAAAATCAATAGTGCCAAAATGGGCGAAACCCTATCCAAAATCCGCCCAACCCTAAACTATGGCGATTTTGGCACGCCTGACATCGTCATTGAAGCGGTGGTGGAGAACGAAAAAATCAAAAAAGCGGTGCTTGCCGAGACCGAAAGCCTGATTAAAGACACGGCTATCCTTGCGTCCAACACGTCCACGATTAGCATTACCGAGCTTGCCAAATCGCTAAAACGCCCAGAAAACTTCGTGGGTATGCACTTTTTTAACCCCGTTCATCGTATGCCCTTGGTGGAGATTATCCGTGGCGAGCGGACGAGCGATGAAGCGGTGGCGACCACGGTTGCCCTTGCCCAAAAAATGGGCAAAACCCCAATCGTGGTCAATGACTGTGCAGGCTTTTTGGTGAACCGTGTGCTGTTCCCTTATTTTGGGGCGTTTGATTTGCTTATCAAACATGGGGCGGATTTTGTCAAGATTGATAAAGTCATGGAAAAATTCGGTATGCCCATGGGACCTGCCTACCTGCTTGACGTGGTGGGCATTGATACAGGCGTTCATGCCAGTGCGGTCATGGCGGATGCTTTCCCCGAGCGTATGAGCCCTGACTATAAGACTGCCACGACTGTTATGTTTGAAAATAACCGTTTGGGTCAAAAAAATGGCGTGGGCTTTTATAAATATGAGCTTGACAAAAAAGGCAAGCCTAAAAAGAGCGTGGATACGACCACTTATGAGCTACTAAAAGCAGTGCAAGACGGCAGTAGCGATTTTGACGAGCAAGAGATTATTGACCGCTTGATGGTGGCGTTTTGTACCGAGACGGTGCGTTGCCTAGAAGATAATATCGTGGCAAGTGCAGGCGAGGCGGACATGGCAATGCTGATGGGGCTTGGTTTCCCACCGTTTCGTGGTGGGGCGTGTCGCTACATTGACCAAGTGGGCGTAAAAGAATTTGTCGCTTTGTGTGATAAATACGCTCATCTTGGCAAGGCGTATGAAGCTCCACAAATGCTACGAGACATGGCAGAGTGTGGCGAGACGTTTTATCAGTAAGGAGCTTTGATGATTGAGCTGCCCCCAAATTTACCCCAAGAAGTGCAAGCTGTGTTACCTATCATGGCGAATTTGGATTTGCAAAAACGGGCGTCTATTGCTCAGTTTTTGCTTGCCAATCACGATGACGGCAAACCCAAAATGAGCCGTCTTGGGGCGATGAGTTTGGGGGTGGTGGCAATCAGTGATGATTTTGATGATGAGCTTGGCGATGAGTTTTGGCTTGGGGAGCATGCTTAAATGAGTGCGTTTTTGATTGACACGCACATTTATATTTGGGCGGACAGCGAGCCTTGCCGATTAAGTCCACAAGTCCGAGCGATTTTGGACAATCCCAATCATCATATTTATCTTAGTATGGCAAGCCTGTGGGAGTTGCAGATAAAAATGCAACTGGGAAAATTAACCCTAAACACGCCCCTAGCCCAAGCGATTGAGCATATTAAGGCAAATAACTTGTACATTATTTTGCCCATAAAAGAGCGTGATATTTTGGGCTTGCAAAGATTGCCATTTCATCACAAAGACCCTTTTGACAGATTGTTGATATCCCAAGCGATACACCACGATTTGACATTGATTACTCTTGATGAGCATATTGTAAAATATGACGTAAAGTGTATTTTTTAAATCACAAATTTTAAGGAAAAAACCATGACAACCCTATCCCCAACAGACGTAGTGATTATAGATGGCGTACGCACCGCCATGGGCAAATCCAAAAACGGTATGTTCCGCAACGTGCGAGCCGAGACTCTATCAGCAGAGCTGATGAAAGCCTTAATCAAGCGAAATGATTTTGACCCCAATGACATCGAAGACGTGATTTGGGGCTGTGTCAATCAAACCTTGGAGCAAGGCTGGAACATCGCTCGCCACGCAAGCCTATTGGCAGGCATTCCAAAGCACGTGGCAGGACAAACAGTAAACCGCCTGTGTGGCTCGTCCATGCAAGCCCTGCACACCGCCGCCGCCCAAATCATGACCCACCAAGGCGACATTTTTATCATCGGGGGCGTGGAGCATATGGGGCACGTTGCCATGATGCACGGCGTGGACATCAACCCCAGTAGCTCAAAGCACATCGCCAAAGCGTCCAACATGATGGGGCTGACCGCCGAAATGCTTGGGCGTATGAATGACATCAGCCGAGCCGAGCAGGACGAATTTGCCCTAGGCTCACACGTCAAGGCAACCAAAGCCACCCAAGAAGGACGGTTTGACAAAGAAATCGTGGGCGTGGAAGGGCATGATGAACAGGGTAATTTGCAACTATGCACGGTGGACGAAGTCATTCGTTTTGATGCTAATATTGAGAGCTTACAAAAGCTCAGACCCGTATTTGACCCTGTAAACGGCACGGTAACGGCAGGCTCATCGTCTGCCCTATCAGACGGTGCGTCCGCCATGCTCATCATGTCGGCAGGCAAAGCCAAAGAGCTGGGACTGACCCCACGAGCGGTCATCCGCTCCATGGCGGTGGCAGGGTGCGATGCGGCGATTATGGGCTATGGTCCTGTCCCTGCCACGCAAAAGGCACTAAAACGAGCAGGGCTGTCTATCAATGACATTCAAACGGTGGAGCTAAACGAAGCATTCGCCGCCCAAGGTTTGTCGGTGCTAAAAGGCTTGGGGCTGTATGATAAGCAAGACATTGTCAATCACAATGGCGGGGCGATTGCCCTAGGACACCCATTAGGCTGTTCTGGTGCGAGAATTACCACCACGCTTTTGAACGTCATGGAGCAACAAGACACCCAAATCGGGCTTGCCACCATGTGTATCGGACTGGGGCAGGGGATTGCGACTGTGATTGAACGAGTTTGATTGTGTAAAAATCAAAAAACAGGCGAGCAATGACAGTAAGGTGCGTACTACGCACCTTACCGCCCTGCCACTGAGTTTGTACTCATCATCTGATAAAAAACCGAATGGGAAATTGCCATTCGGTTTTTGTTTTAGCCAACGATTTGCATGAGCCTTTCAAAGCTATCCACCACATCATATTTGACTTGACTGCCTTGCTCGTTTAGTGTCTCAAAAAACCGTCTGGCACTGTCAATTTTGTGCTTTTCGTCTGTTCTTAGGCTATTTTCTTTATGCGAGCCTTTGGTTTCGGCAACAAAATACACATGGCGTACCGCCCCATGACGAAACGCAATCGCCCAATCAGGATTGTAGCCACCGAAGGGTGTAGGGATTTGAAATTTGTCGGGCAATTTGGCATAAACCGCCACTTCGTCCGCACCGTCTAAGGCTTTGGCGAATTTTTGTTCAATCTCAGAATCGGTAGGCACATAGTCCAAAACGTGCTTGGTTGCCAAAAAGCTGTCTTTGTCGATTGGTGTATTTGCCATAAAAATCTCATTGGTCTGGTGGCGTTTGTCCAGCAGATGATAACTAAGATCTTGTACGAGCATGACCGCCTGAGTGTCATTGATAAGCTGACTGACTTTATTGATAAAGCCCTCAGGGTTGTATTTGTACTGCAAAAACACCACAGGCGATATGCCCTGCAAAATCGCCACCACTGTTTTGCGAGTTAGATTGGTCTTTTTGGCGACATCGCCCACAAGGTCGTAGCGTAGTGTGGTCGTCATGGCGATATCGGCACGCACTCGTTTGGTGGTGGCATTGTCAAAGGCTTGGCTGTTGTCTAAGTCGGACAAAGACAAAGTATCCTTTTGACTGCTTTGGGCGATGGTGTAGCTTAGTTTTGGCACAAACTGATTGCTAAGCGTTCTGTTCTCAGTTTCTATCGCTTGTATGCTTTGGCGGATAAGTCTGTCGCTGTCTAGGCGAATTTGAAATGTGGCTTTTTGGTTGATGGTCTGCCACAACGCCAAAAATTCTTGCTTGGCAAGGTTGGCATTGCTGGGATTTGTGATTTTGGCATTACTGTTGTCAATCATATTATCCAAAGCGGACGCATCAAGCACGCTGTCAATCAGCCCAAATACCGCCTGTGCCTTGTCCGCCAAATTCTCAGGCAGTGCAGGTAATTCCCCTGCACGTTTGGCATCTTGATAACTTGGCAATAGATAGTCGTTGTCATCAATAAAATCATGCTTTGACAGATATTTATGAATCTGCTTTGCCTCGGTCTCGCTGATGATGTGCTGTTGCCCATGAACGCTTATCACTTTGCCCTTAAAAAATTCTGGCGTGGCTTGGCTTGTTCTTGATGTCAGACTTTGGCGAATCTCGCTTTGTAAATTTTTGGCAAATTCGGTATAGCTTTCGTTGGTTACGACTGTTAGGTTGTTGACTTTGTGAACGTCCGATAAGCCACCAAAAAAATTGCTGTCCATACGCACGCCGTCTTTATTGACTGCCAAACGCAGTCCACGCCCCACCTCTTGTCGTCTGGATATGGTGTTGTCGGAGTGTTTTAGGGTGCAGATGACAAACACATTGGGGTTGTCCCAGCCCTCACGCAAGGCAGAATGACTAAAAATAAAACGGGTCGGCTCATCAAAGGACAGCAGACGCTCTTTGTCTTTTAAAATCAGCTCATAAGCGTCCTTATCATCGGAAGTATATTCCTCTGATTTTTTGATTTGGGGGTTGGTAAGTCGTTTGGATTTTTTGTCCACGCTAAAATAGCCGTTGTGCGTTTGGCTTGTGGCGATACCACGTAAATATTCCTGATAAGGGTCGTTTTGTAAATTCAAATCCAAATACGCCTCTACCGCCTTGTCGTATTCTTGCTCAAAAATCTTGGCATACTCGCCTGCTACTGATTGATTATTTTCATCATACAAGCGGTATTTGGCGACTTCATCAATAAAAAACAGACTTAGCACCTTAATGCCTTGGCGATACAACAACGCCTCTTTTTCTAAATGAGCCAAAATACACTCACGAATCTGAATGGTACGCAACGTGGTCTCACCCACATCGCCCACCGCCTGCCCAAGAGCAACCGACACGCCATTGACAAACTCAATCACGCCAATCCGTGCATCTATCTCCGAGACGATGTAGCCACGGTACTGCTCAGACTCGCCTGATAGCGTGTACAAATCATCGCCCTTGCCCACTTTGCGGACGGCTCGCCTAAATCCTTTGGCAGTTTTGATTTCAAGTTCAAGCTGGGCGGTGGGGGCGGACGTTGAGATGTTGATACGTTGTAAGTACAAGTAGCCATTGACCCCTGACAGCCCTTTGACTTCTATGCCTTTGACCGTAATTTTTTTGACAAGTCGCCCATTATAAGCATCCAAAGCGTCCAGTCTATGCACAAGGTTGTACTGTTTTTTGTGGGTGGCGGAGTATCGCAGGATAAACAAAGGCTTGAAATTGGCAAGCGATGACAACGTCTTGTCAGCTTGCATTTTTTGGGGTTCGTCTAGGATAAGAATGGGACGGTTTTTGGCGATGACATCAATGGGGCGGCGAGAACCAAAGTCATCAAGCTCATCATAAATCCGTCTGTTGTCCTTGCCTGTGGCGTTAAAGGCTTGCACGTTGATGACCATTACGCTTATCTCGTTGGTGGCACTAAACGTATCTAATTGGTGTAAGTTTTTTGAGTCATAAATAAAAAAGCGTATCTTTTTGTGATACTCCTCATAAAAATGCTCTGCCGTCATCTGCAACGTCTTGTACACGCCCTCACGAATGGCAATGCTTGGCACCACGATGATAAATTTGCCCCAGCCATAGCGGGCATTTAGCTCAAACATCGTACGAATATAGCAATACGTCTTGCCTGTGCCTGTCTCCATTTCCACATCAAGATTTATCATCGCCCCTGTCAGATTGGCAGGTTTGCCTTTTTCTTTATCATTATTGATAAGCTCGTCAGATAGGGGTAAGTTTTGTGTACGCTGAACGGCTTGGATATTGGCGAGAATGTGGCATGAGTCAACCAAGGGAGCATTGGCAAAGCCCGTCTCGTCTATCTCATCAAAACTGCCTTGGGTTGCCCCAAATAGTTGCCCTTGTCCTACGCCCTGCACGCCCACATCACGGCGGTATGACAGCCCCGACTGATACGGCTGTCCGACAAAGCAATCACTCACAGCACTAACCGCCTTGTGCTGATAAGGCAGGGCATTAAAACGGATTTTCATCTTGCTCTCCTAAATAAATCTCACGTCCGTCTGTGCTGACAACTGCCCAAACCGCTCTTTGATGTTGGTTTTGTCTTGGTCGTAGGCGATAGCACGCTCCGATGACACAAAACGCAGTGGGGCGACTTTGGCAACTTCATCAACGATAGTGGTGCTAAGTCCGTCAAAGCACGCCACAAGCGAATTGCCCGCCACAAAATACACGTTCTGTCCGTCTATGGTGCGACAGTCAATCGGTAGCGACAACGGCACGCCGAAATCTAACATGACTTGAAACAACAAATCCTCGTCCGTGCGATCGTCCTTGATGTGGCTTGTCATCTCAACCAAATCCGCCTGAGTTAGGGCATGGGGCTGGTAATACACGTCTTTCATGTTGGAGCTGTCTATTTTTAAGACACGAAAGCCTGTATCCACATGGGGGTGGTCGGTGCTGATTTTTGCTCCTGCCAATCTTAATCTATCTTTTGTAAGGTCAGAAATTGTTTTGTAACCAGCTTTGTGTGTATCAGAACCTTCTTTTGTTGGCTCATTAACTTGAACCATGATAAATTGCCTATGACTATTTTTGTTTTTAGCATTCATCTGCATAACCGCATGAGCAGTAGTTCCAGAGCCTGCAAAAAAGTCCAAAATAATATCATTATCGGAAGTAAAGTGGAATAGTAATTTTTCAATCAATTCAATGGGCTTAACGGTTTCAAAGCCATGCTCCTTACCTAAAATTTCCCTTAGTAACGCTTTGCCTGTTTCGCTTGTGCCATATCCGTCTGAAAAGTTTGCCCACAATGGAAAGTGCGATTCGGAACTCTCATCTTTCTCGTAAATCTTTCTAATGACTTTTCCTTTTTGTAGTATGACATCACCATTCTTTTCAAGTTGTTTAGCTGTATCAAAACCAATAGTCCAACGATATTCATTCTGTGGCATAACACCCAATATCTCAAAAACCATTTTTTCAGAACGTTTGATACCAATATTTTTTCGTTGTTGAATTTCTTCTAAACGATATTTGTCGCCATTTTCGGAGACAAATGGGTATTCTTTGTAACCTTTTAGTTCTAAGTGAAAATTTTCATGTTCTTGCATTGGCACTCTACCGTAAACATGTATATACTCTTCGGACTTTTGTAATTTGTACTTAGCTGAACCTGCATTCATGGCTTTGGTTGTGGCTGTCCAACTAATTGTTCCATAATAATTATTTCTGCCAAAAACTTCATTAGCCATAACTTGCAAATTGCAACACTCTTCTTCTCCAATAGCCAGAAATATCAATCCTTGTTCAGATAATAGATTTCTGGCAAGTTTTAGCCGTGCATACATCATAGACAGCCAGTCGGAGTGAAAGCGTCCGTTGCTTTCGGTGTTAATGGTTAGGCGGTTGCCGATGTCGTCATATTGCTCGGATTTGGCAAGGTAGTCCTCGCTGTCGGTGGCAAAATCGTCATTATAAATAAAGTCGTTGCCGGTGTTATAAGGCGGGTCAATGTATATCATCTTAACCGCCCCAAGGTAGGTGTCTTGGAGCAGTTTTAGGGCGTCTAGGTTGTCGCCCTCTATAAAGAGATTTTGGGTGGTGTCAAACTGCACGCTCTCATCTTTGTATGGTCGTAAGGTCTTATAAATAGGGCGGTTGGCGGTGAGTATTGCCTCACGTTTGCCCACCCAATCTAGGCGGTAGCGTTCTTGACTGCCCTCCACAATGGACGATGACAGCTCTTGGCGAAGTAGCTCAAAGTCAATGGCAGGGACGGTGTTGCCGTGTTCGTCTGTGTGTTCGGTGAGTACGTTTGGGAACAGCTCGGCGATTTTGGCGATGTTTTGGCAGGTTAGATCGGGGGAGTGGAGTTTTAGGGTCATGGGGTATCCTTAGGGTTGGTACTTATTACATGTACTTATTACATGTACTTATTACATGTACTTATTACATGTACTTATTACATGTACTTATTACATGTACTTATTACATGTACTTATTACATGTACTTATCATGTTGTACTAAGAAAAGTTTGCCTTGTTCGGTGGTGAAGTAGGTTTGTTTTTTGCTGTTTGGGCTTTCTGGAAAGCTAAATGCCAAAAACCCACGTTTTACAAGCTCAGAGATGTAGCGATTTCTAATGCCGTCTTTGTTTTTTTGTAAAAAATGTGCAATTTGGGCAGATGATAAGGGCTGTTCTGCACACAAAGACAGTATTTGTTCCTGTATTTGTTGCTTGACGTTTAGTGGCGTGGGTAGTATGTCTGTTGGATTAACTCCGGCATTAACTCCGGCATTAGGCTTATCGAGTCCGGCATTAACTCCGGCATTGGGGTTATCAACTCCGGCATTAACTCCGGCATTGGGCTTATCGAGTCCGGTGTTGGGGTTAGTGGCTGTAATGATAGAATCGTCCGTTTTGGCGTTAGGTATAGGTATGCCAATCGGGGTGCCCAAGGGTGTATCAGATAAACTAAATAAGTCGGTAGGGTTGGTGTCTGCTAGCCTATAAACTGTGCCTGTGCCTTTACCTGACTTTTGGAGCATGTTTTTTTGTATCAACTGTCTAAGCAGTTTGGTAATGTCTGTGGGGTGTATGCCCAAGAGCTTTTGTAGGCGTGTATTGGTGCTGGTTGTTTCCATTTTTATGGTAGCCAGCACCACTCTTTCATCTTGGCTAAGTGTATCAAACGCTTGTCCGAACTGTATCACCAAATCGTTAATGATGTTTTGGGGGTATAGACTGGCGATTTTTAATTTGACAAGGGTTTGATGATTGGGTTCTCGTCTTTCTTCAAAAGTGGGTTTTTGCCAATGTTGTTCTGCCCAACTGTCGTGAATGGTTTGAATGCCCGTGCCTGCTTGCTCACAAGCCTTAATAAGGCGGAACATCTGCTGTAATTTTCGGTTGCGACAGTCGCTACTGCCAGTATGTTCTAGGGCATACTGGGCAGAGATACGCATAGTGCCGGGGTTGGAAAAGCAAAACTCATGTTCGTATTTTTCTACCAAAATAGGCATACGGTCAGCATAATTGGCGTGAATGAGACAATTAACCAACGCCTCTCTTAGGGCATCATGCACAGGCGTTTCATCTTGGCGTATGCCGTCTTTTAGGGCAAATGGAACATCTAGCCCTTGGGGTAAGCGGTAGGCAACATGGCGATAAAAGTCAAAAAGATTGCCTGACCAGTTGCCGTCTAGGGCTAGGCGATGACTCCAACGGGGGTTGTTATTCAGATATTCCCTATAATCCACAAAATAATTGGGGAAAATATCCTGAATGGCAGACAATTGCCCAAACATCAACAGACCTGCTTTGGTAACACCACTAATCTTTTTTGAGCGGTTGACGCCGTAAGCTCCGATTTGTTGCAAAAACTTTTGGGTGTCGTAGCTGTTAAAGGGTGAGTTGGGGTTTAGGTTGGTATAAATTTGGCGATAGTCTTGTATAGAAGTTAAATCCAAGTCCTCAATTGTATAATGTTCCAATACTTCATCATCACGATTTTCCAATTGTTTTTCAGCGATGAGTAGGTTTACTTTGTCATCATCTAGCCGATAATCGCCCTCATGTTGGCGAATAAAGGTGTTGCCATAAGGGTTTTCGGTTAGGTGAACAGGTTGTTGAGTGCGTTTGGCTCGGGGGACGGCTACCAGCATGACCACTTTATCATCAATTTGCCATTCGTGTATATCACTGTCACTCAAAAGATTGGTGCTGACTTTCTTTTTGTTGTTTAGATTGTCAAAAAGCTCTTTTTTGACTTTGGCAACATCGACAATGCCTTGTACCTCAAACTGCCCATTTTTTTCTTTGACACCAAGCACAACCACACCGCCATTGGTGTTGGCAAAAGCACTGTAACTTTCCCAAAAAGCACTGGGCAAACTGCCCCTGCCGTCTTTTCCTGTGGCAAGTTTACATTCTATTTCTATGCTTTCTTGCAGTATGTCTAAGTGATTGCTGTCAATGCTATTGATGATGTCATTGATAAAGTAGTGATTATTCATTGTGATAAGTTATGATTGGGTGAATTGTGCTATTTTACACCAAATTAAGCTGTCTTTGTATGGCTTGTATTTCGCTGTTTATTTGTACTTTGCGATTGAACTGTTTTTCTTTGGCAAGTTTGGCGGTGAGTTTAGTCAGCTGTTTTTGTAGCTGGTGAGTTTGGCGTGCTTTTTGTAGATTTTGGGATAAATTACTGGCAAAAGAGCCTGTTGGTGCTGGGCAGGGTAATAGTGTATGAATAAAATAAGCGTACAGCTCATCTAAATTGGGCAATATCGGCAAATCAGCACTTGGTACATTTGCCAAATCTTTTGATGTGTAATAGTCGTCCAAGACAAGTTTGTCTTTGTCGGCAAGATTTTGGCGTTTGTAAGTGGCAGTTTGGTAGATACTGCCATTTGGGTGGTGGCTTTCAAAGATGATGGGGCTTGGTATCAGTCTGTCTATATATGTCAAGATGTCGGTATTTAGGGTGTTTGTGCGTGTGATAAGATGAAAAATCTGAATCTCCGCCACGTCTTTACCTGCATGGATGTTTAGTGTGGCAGGCGAGAGCTTGTTTGCCCAAATGATTTTTTCTATCTCTTGGGTAAACAGTCGCTGTATGCGAGCATTGGCGTTGCCTTGTTCATAAAATCGGCTTTTGGCGATGACTTGTCCGACTTCGGTGGTGGCAGGATAGTGGTGGCGGATGTTCATGGCGACTACTCAATGACAAAAAAGTTGATAAGCTCAAAGTCGTTCAACCCTGAAATCTCATGCTCTAAGGCTTGGGTGTGACGACTGCCAAACAGACTGTCAATGTCGCTTTGAGTTTGGCGGTCTTGGATATGGGCAATGGCATTGTCTAGTAAGGCAGAATACTCGCTCATGTCCCGTCCGTCCTTGGTGCGTTCATTAAATAGCTCGTACGCTGATGTAATGGGCGTGTCAGTATGACGACACGCCTGAGCGAGCAAATCTAGGAGATGTTTGGCTTTGGTGTGATTGTAGAGTATCTCACCTGCTTTGTTTAGATAAATGACAAAGTAAGGGTACAAAGGATTTTGTCCACCCAGCTCTTTTTTGGCGTTTTTAAGTTTTAGCACAAAAACAACCCCTGCACTTAGCCCATACTCATCATTATGGGGTATTACGGTGTGCAGTCCGTGGGGTAGGCGTTTTATGGCGGGGTGCTTATCCAGATAGGCAAGCAGCTCCATGCGAAAATCATTAAGTCCCAAATCCGTGATAGACACACCACCGCCCACATCTTCTAAGTCTAGCACTTCGTTTTGTAGGCGTTTTAGTTGCTCTTTGCGGTATGCCATGTCATGACTTTGGTGTTTTAGAATGTCATCATCACCAGTGCTTGTCATATCTACAATCGCCATGCGATTCTCCACACGCTCTTTGAGATTGATGTACTCATCAAGACTGATGTCTGGCCAATAATTGACAAGTTGAATGCTGTCGTTGGGCGAGCCGATACGGTCAATCCGCCCAAAACGCTGAATGATACGCACAGGATTCCAATGAATGTCATAGTTGATGAGATAATCGCAATCTTGCAAGTTCTGACCCTCTGAGATACAGTCAGTGGCTATCAAAATATCAATCGCACGAGATTCGTTGGGAAAGATGTCCGCCTTTTGCTTGGATTGCGGTGAAAACAACGTCAATAATCCTTGCAAATCATAGCTTTTTTGGCTATTTGGCATTTTGCCAAGGGTGGAGTGGTTGTTTGTGCCTGTGATTTTGGCGGTATGCAAGCCAAAATGCGTCAAAAAATAAGTTGATACGGTCTCATACAGGTAATCAGCCGTATCAGCAAAGGCGGTAAAAACAATGACTTTTTTGTTGTCTGGGTTGATGGGATTTTGGATTTTGTGGGTGATATGAGCGATGAGTTGTTGGAGCTTGACATCTTTGTGGGTATTGATATGACAAATAAGAGACAACAGCTCATCAATCACTGCCATGTCGTCTTTTAAGGCGCGCTCAAAACTTCGGGTATCCATGTCATCTAGGCGAATTTTTAGCACGCCACCAATCATATCTTCATCATCATCGTCAATATTGGGCAATGCCACCTCACCTGAGCCAATCTGCTTTCTATGAAAATCGTCAATCTGCCCCAAAATATCACTCATGAGCGTTTTCATTTTGGTTAGGGTTAGTCTAAACGCATGAATGGAGCTTTCAAGGCGTTTTAAAAGATTGACTGTCATCAAAGATTGTAGGCTTTTTTCACGGTCAGCTTGGCGAAAGCGAGAGCCTGTGCCTGTGGTGGTATCAAACAGTTCAGCATACTGTGCCAACCTGCTTGGCAAGATATAACCCATGGGGGCATAGACCGTCATCTTAATGCTGGCTAATAGCGTGTAAATGTCATTTAAGGCAATGTTATTATCCACACTAATGCCACAGCGATAAGATAGGGGCTTGTGGCGAGTGGGGAATTTACCAATGGCTTTGGTGTCATAAAAAGTTTGAATGTGCTTTCTTGAACGAGCAATGGTAACGCTATCTAAGAGCTTAAAAAAATCCAATTCTAGTTTGTTTAAAATAGCATCGGTTGTACGATACTCAGGCGGTAGCTTTGTCCATTCATTGAAGGCAGTTTGGGCTTTTCTAAATATTGTGTCTATGCTTTGATTGATGTCTAATTTATCTTCTAATAAACTGCTATCGCCTTCATAAGCTAAGGCAAGCTGATTTTTTAGGTCGTTGAATTTATTATTAACAGGCGTAGCAGACAACATCAGAACCTTGGTTTTTACCCCTTGGCGAATGATTTTGTTCATCAAATGATCATAGCGTGTTTCTTTATCTTTAAAATATTCTTTATTTCTAAAATTATGCGACTCATCTATCACCAGCAAATCATAATTTCCCCAGTTTATTTTGGACAAATCCATACCCAAAGTATGCCCCGATGTTCTAGATAGGTCTGTGTGATATAAAACATCATAATTAAATCGGTCTTTGGCAAAAATATTAGTGATGACATTGGTGTTATAACTTGTCCAGTTATCGCTTAACTTTTTGGGGCATAGCACCAAAACACTTTTATTTCTAAGTTCATAATATTTGATGACTGCCAAAGCACTAAAAGTCTTGCCCAGACCCACGCTATCGGCTAGGATACAGCCATTGAACTTTTCTAACTTATTGATAATACCGATAACAGCATCTTTTTGAAATTCAAACAATTTCTGCCAAATAAGCGTATTTTGATAGCCCGTTTTATCATTAGGTAGATTGTCCTCATTGCTGTCGTCTAAAAATTCCTTAAACAAATGATACAATGCCAAAAAATAAATTCTTTGTGGGTCGTTTTCTTGATAAACTGACTCTATGTGGCGAACGATTTCTTGGCTGACATCATGTGCTTTTGTGGGGTCGCACCATAACTGGTCAAATACCATTTCATGCTGTTTGACAGCACTGGTGTCGTTCATGACATAGACAAAATTAGATAATGCATTGCTTTTTTGTAAACCCAACCCCACAGGCGTAAACCCTTGGGAGATTGGGGTGTATAAGAAATGATGATTTTCATATTTTAAGATACAAAAATTTTGTATGGATTGATTGCTGATATTGGACTTAAAAGTGGCTTTTTGCCTTATCCAATTAGCACACTCTTTGGCAATGGCTTTTTGATTGAGTTTGTTTTTTAGGTGAATTTCAAATTCACTGCCATATAAACTTTTCTCATAAGTTGGCTTAGGAATAAAAAATTCTCTTTTTTCTTTTTTGTCTTGGGCAACGGCAGAGACCGGCTCAAAACTGGATGAGCTAAAAATAAAATCAAAACTTTGCAATTGATTTAAGTGTTCTTTTAGGGTTTCATAAGCATAAATAGAAAAACTATCACCAATGAATTTACATTGGGTATTTGAGTTTAGGTGTTGTTTTATCTCATCAGCAAGCAGATGATTGATATTGTCTATGAGTGTCATGTGTTGCCTTGGGTGTATCGCTCTTCGCTTTAAAATAAAGGATATGTTGGTAGATGTCAAGTGTATTCAAAAAAGAGTTTTGAGCAGTGCTCGATAGCCTAAGCATGTTAATAAAAATACACAATAATTACATAAGATTGCCGTGGTGTCCATGCTAAAATACACACCCCTTTTCTTATCTTTTATGTTATGTTATTAGCCATTATTGCGATGATTGTCGGCATTGCCTTGCTTGTGTATAGTGCCGAGTTTTTTATTGAAGGGTCGTCTGGCATCGCCCTAAAATTTGGTATGCCCAAACTGTTGGTGGGTATGCTGGTCATTGGGGTGGGCACGTCCGCCCCTGAGATAGTCGTGTCGGTGTTGTCCACGCTAAACGGAGCCCCTGGTTTGGCACTGGGTAATGCGTACGGCTCAAACATTACCAACATCACGCTTGTGCTGGGTGCAACAGCGTTGGTGAGCCCTTTATTTATCCAAAAATCCTTGGTCAAATCCGACTTTTTGATACTCATTGGTATTACCGCTTTGGCGATTTTTCAGTTATTGGACGGACAAGTGAGCCGTCTGGACGGGGCGATACTCCTTGGAGCGTTGGCGGTGTTTTTGGCGTTTCAGATTTATATGGCAAAACTGGGCAAGTCCGCCAGTGATGACGTGCCTGACACGGTCGATTTTCGCATGGGCATGGCGGTCGCCAAACTCGTCGGGGGCTTGGTGGTGCTGGTGCTAAGTTCACGCCTTGTGGTGTGGGGAGCGGTGGAGATTGCCAAAATCGCAGGGCTGTCCGAGCTTATCATTGGTCTTACCATTGTGGCGATAGGCACAAGCTTGCCCGAGCTGGTCTCATCTATCATCGCTGCACGAAAGGGCGAAGATGAAATGGCTTTGGGTAACGTTATCGGCTCAAACATCTTTAACACCCTAGCGGTCGTGGGCATTCCTGCTACCATCATGCCGATGGCGGTGGCTCGTGAAGTGGTGAGCCGTGATATGATTGTCATGGGTGGGGTGACGGGATTGCTGTTTGTCCTGTGCCTGCTTGCCGTGCGTGGCAGTCAAAAACTTGGGCGTGGCGTGGGTGCGGTGCTGTTGTCTATCTTTATCGGCTATACGGTATGGCTGTTTGTGGGTGGCTAAACCATGTTTTGCATAAAAAACGACCATGCATGTGATGGTCGTTTTTTTATTGGGTGTCAGATGACCTTACTAAACCGTCCGCTGTGCTTTTGGGTTAGGTATTCATCAAAGACCATTGCTACGTTACGCCCCAGTATCCGTCCTTTGGGTAGGATTTGTACGCCAGTCTCATCAATAAAGACGAGTTTGTCGTCTGCCATTTGGTGTAGGTTTGCCAGCTCTGGCTCAAAATAACGGCGACTGTCAATGCCAAAACGCTCATCAACATCGGCAAAGTCCAAGCGGTCATGGCATAATAAGTTCATGATGACATAACGGCGTAACTTATCCTTCTCATCTGCCTTGATGTGCTTGACGGCAGGGAGTATGCCGTCATTAATGCGTGCTTGATATTCTTTTAAATCAGTGGGGTTTTGCAAGATATGCTCGCCAATCTGACTGATACTGCTTACCCCAAACGAGAGCAGGTCGCACTCGCCCAAGATGGCATAGCCTTGAAAGTTGCGATGGAGCTTGCCTTGACGTTGGGCGATTGCCATGTCATCATCAGGGCGAGCAAAATGGTCAATGCCAATATACTGATAACCTGCGTCCGTGAGTGCCTTGATGGTGTCGCCAAACATGGTGAGCTTGTCGGCAGGACTGGGCAGGTCGTCATCTTTGATACGGCGTTGGGCGGTGAATCGCTCGGGCAGATGGGCGTAGTTAAACACCGATAAGCGGTCAGGGGCTAGGGCGATGATTTTGGCGACTGTGTCCGCCATGCTCGCCACACTCTGATGGGGCAGACCATAAATCAAGTCAATGTTAATTGAGCCAAAGCCTAGCTGTCTGGCTTCACGCATGACCGCCTGCACCATGCTGTGGGGCTGTACACGGTTCACAGCTATCTGTACGGTCTCGTCCAAATCCTGCACCCCAAATGATAAGCGATTGACCCCCAGTGAGCGTAAGACCGCCAAAGTCGTCTCCCTAAGCTCTCGTGGGTCAATCTCTACCGAATAGTCCCCGTCATCAGCAAAGTCAAATTCATCTTGTAAAAACCGCCACAACACGGTCAGCTCATCATCACTCAAAAAAGTAGGTGTACCGCCCCCTAAATGGACTTGTTTGACCTTTGCATTGCCGTTTAGCAGGGATTTTTTATGGCGAATTTCTCTAAATAGATAGTCTAGATAATCGCCCGAGTCGCTATTTTTCTTGGTGATGATTTTGTTACAACCACAGTAGTAGCACAGATGACGGCAAAAGGGGATATGAATGTAGAGCGATAGGGGGACGGCAGGGTCTTTTTTCTGTAAAATGCTCATCTCCACACCGTCTGCAATGGGGGCGAACTCTAAGGCGGTCGGATAGGACGTGTAACGGGGGCCTTGACGGTTGTATTTTTGAATCAAGGCTTCATCAAAGCTGACTTGGCTAAAATGGTGCATGGCTGTTGTCAATAAATGGGTATTGGAGTGTTATTATAACCGTTTGGGCGGTGCGAGACAATAATACTTTTGGGGATTGATGTCACCAAAGGGCATGACAGGCACACCTGACAAGACCATTGTTTTAAAAATGCCAAATGGTGCGGGTTTGGGCTAATTGGTAAATTTATTCAATGAATAAAAACAAAACCCCAAAACAAAAGTTCTGGGGTTTTAAGCAAGCTGTTAGCTTAGGCTAGGGCAGATTTTGCTTTTTCGCAGATTGCCGTGAACGCTGCTGCGTCATGCATGGCGATGTCTGCTAGGATACGGCGGTCAATCTCAATGCTTGCCTTTTTAAGACCATTGATAAGACGGCTGTATGACAAGCCATTTAGACGAGCACCTGCATTGATACGAGCAATCCACAGACGGCGGAAAGAGCGTTTTTTGTTACGGCGGTCTCTATATGCGTATTGACCTGCTTTCATTACCGCTTGTACGGCAACACGATACACACGAGAGCGTGCACCATAGTAACCTTTTGCACGAGCCAAGACTTTTTTATGACGGCGGTTAGCCTGTACACCACGTTTTACACGAGCCATTAGATTCTCCTAGATATTAAATGTATGGGCACATACGGCGGATTGATGGAACGTCAGCGACGTGAACCATGACGCAACCACGCAATTGGCGGATACGCTTAGGAGATTTTTTGGTCAAAATGTGGCGTTTGAACGCTTGTTTGCGTTTAAAGCCGTTGGCGGTTTTTTTAAAACGCTTTGCCGCACCACGTTTGGTTTTTAGTTTTACTTTCATAAGTAGCCTCTTTATTAAAGGTTGGCACACCAACCGATGAACCTTTTTGCCAATTTACTTAAAAATAAATAGCGGAAGGTGGGACGTGTATTATAAAGGGTTTTTGGGTGGATTGCAAGTGATTTTGCCAACCAAACAATGAT
>NZ_JADFBZ010000022.1:0-44112 GCF_015223095.1 Moraxella sp. K127
ATGTCCTTTTTGCTCACATTTTAATGATTTATTGTGGGTTTGTCGATGGTTGTGGTGCGATTGCTCTAAATGGCAGACAACGCTATAAGTGCAAAGGTTGTAGTCATTACTTCTCTGTCAAAAAGCCTATTCGCCATAAAAGTAATGAGACCAAACAAATGGCAATCAAGATGTACTTAGAAGGCTTAGGGTTTCGTACCATTGGTAGATTGCTGAATATTTCTCATCAAACAGTCTATAAATGGGTCAAACAGCTTGGAGAAGAACATCAAATCAGATTTGATGATAAGCAAGAAATTGACCTTGTAGAACTTGATGAAATTCACAGTTATACCAAACACAAAAAAACTACTGTTGGGCTTGGATTGCCATCAGCCGACACACAAAACGCATCTTAGGCTTTGTTTGCGGTAAGCAAGACACCAACACTTTTATGAAACTGTACAACCCAACTAAACCCATACAACATCAAACTGTTTTGTTCTGACGGAAATCCTATCAAGAAATTATCCCAAGTCATCAACATTTACAAAGCAAAAAAGAGACTTTTACCATAGAAGGTTATAACAGCTTGATTCGACATTACCTAGCAAGGTTCAAAAGAAGAACTAAATGCTATTCTAAATGTCAACATATGATAGAATGTTCTCTTAACCTACTCTTTGCTAAGTGGAATGGGTGTTTGAAGTTTGCGTTTTGAGTTTACAATGCCAAAAATAAATAGCCACACAAGTTAAAATCCCCTTGCCAAACAAGGGGATTTTGATTAACTATCACAATATCACAAAAAACCAAATTACCAAGTATAGGACAATTTGACCCCTGCTTTGGTATGGTCAGCATCTTTGCCGTCAGTACGCATAAGCGACAACTGTGCCATAACTTGCCCTGTGCGTGCTGTCAGCCCAAACTCATTTGTCCACACAACAGGCGTATCTTGATCAAAAGCGTATCCATTGACAGACATAGGTTTGTTGCCACCGCCTTGGCGTAAACTGCTGTTTAAGCTCGACTCAATGGTAACCGCCCCTACTTGCATGGCTTTACCAAGGCGTACGCCAACAAAACGGTCGTAGCGATTAGTCGTGGGATGATAGATTTTGGCATTGTCAAGCGTATAGCTAAGACTTGGCGTATGATACACTCTTGCCCCAATATAAGGCTTAACAAAAACATCACTTAACACCAAATCCGCCCCCACAGTCGCCCCAAGTTGGGTGCTGGTGCGTTTTAGTGTTTGGCTTTGCCCATTAAAATCAAGTTCGCTATTGCTATGAGCAATCGCCGTATCCACCGCCACAAAGCCTTGTGGTAAATGATATTTGGCATAGGCGGACAAGGCGTTTAGATCAGCTTTGTTTGTGCCACGCTCAAAATCAGCTTGTGCATTGGCGTGCGACAACGCCACACCAAAAATCGCATTTGGACTAATCGGTGTATCTATACCCACTTGCACAAGCGTGCTTTTGGCATCATAACCACGATGTAAATCACTGTGGTGCTTACCAAGCTCATGCTCACTGGTCGCCCATACACGGCGGATGGATGTATCAGTCAAATGACGAGTCAAGGCATCAGCATTTTGCGATAATAGCGTTTGGTGTAAAGTATTTTCAATCAAGCCAGCATTGCTATGACGGCTGATAATATCCGCTTGTCTATATTTTTGGCGTTCGGCTTCAATTCTTGCTTGTTCTGCTTTTTCAGCTTCGGCTTTTTGCTTAGCAATTTCAGCTTGTTTTTGTTTTTCGGCTTCTGCTTTTTGGCGTTCGGCTTCAATTCTTGCTTGTTCTGCTTTTTCAGCTTCGGCTTTAATTTTTTCTTCCATTTTGGGATTGTATAAACGATAATCGCCGTCATCATCAATCAATCTATACTGATATGCTCCTTTGTCCACCACTTGTCCGTCATTGGCTAAGCGAACTTGCAAATTATCTGCTTTTTTTACTGTCAAAAGCGACAAGCGGTCGGCGTGTGTTGGTTCTGCACCTGTATCTTTAACATTTAACAAAAAATCGCCTGTGGCATTATCAGCACTAACATGGTCTGCTTTTTTGCCTGCAATATCAGTCAAATAATAAAAAGTTCCACGCCCTAATAAATTACTGACAGTCAATTCATGATAATTGTCATTTTTGCCTGCATCATAGCCGTCATTTAGCACGATGTTGGCATTATCCAGATTCAAACTGGGTATTTGGCTGTCTTCTATCAAAGTCCAAAAACTACCCGTATCCATGGTCATATGGCTTTGGTCACTAGCCTTAACACTGCCCGTCAAATGAGCTTTACTGCCAAGCTGTAAATGGGCGTTGTCGGTCATGGCGACATTGCCTGTAATTGAAGTGGTAGGCAATGTATCAAATATTGAATTATCAAGATTTTTGATAGCACAAGTGGTCAATCCTGTGCGGTCAGAACGCACGCACTCGCTGTCATTTTGGCTAAATCCTAATTTTGCGGTCGCTTGGTTAGACAGTTCAAAATCACCTGTTACGCCAGACACATTGCGACTGACGATAAGTTTACTGTTGTCTTGTGCCTTAAAGGTTTTTGCGTTAAATTGGCGGTTTTGCCAATCGTTGTCTTTGATGACTTCTTGGCGATTTTGATGGTCATAAGCGTGCGGTGTGGGGCGACCTGACAAAACAAGCGTGCCGTTTTTGTGTGCTGATAGCGTACCATCTAAATCGCTACCACCTGACAACAACAAATACACATTATCAATATGCGGATTAAATGCCACATCTAACTTGCTATTTTTGCCGTGCGTTTGGTCATTTTCACCCAAAAAGCCATTAAAAGCGGTATGTTGGTTTTGAGCGTTTTTCTTGGCAAGCACTCGTGCTATCGCTTTTTGTTTGCCTTCTTCGCCTGAACCAATAAATTCCCAGTGATCATTTGAATTTTGATCTACTGGATAAAATACCCCTGCTCGACCCTTTAACAAAAAATAATCTTTGCGATTATCACGCCAGTTATTGACATACTCATAAATGTCGCCACCTGCTTGACTCCATTTACCCCATTTAATCTCATCTGGGGTCATCGCCCGATTGCCTGCAATAGATACGGTCGCTTTGTTGTCATGATGATTGACAATTTGAGCACCTTCATCCATATTGGCAATACGGTTAAAGGCAATATCTTGCCCATTGACATCTAATCTACCGCCCCTAAAACCAAAATACAACTTATCCCAGTCCATTTGAGCATTATCGCCCACGACAACTGTGCCACGCCCTGAAACAATACCAACACTATTAAAGGCTTGTTTTTGGTTTTTGTTGTCGGCTTTTTGGTTTAACACAACCGTACCATCGCCAACACTAATATCGCCTTGGTTTATGCCTGTACCACCAACAACAAGCGTGCCTTTACCCAATTTGGATAAACGGTCATTTTTGGGATTTTTAATCTGCCAATCTACGCTTTTATCTTTGGCAACAACCACACCTGCTCCCACCCAAGTATGGTCAGGATTATCAGCGGTAACGGTCGCATTTTGAGCAAAACGCAACGCTCCTGCACCTTGATTTAAATTATCCGTCAAACGCAAAGTATTGTTATTACCGTTAATAACTAAGGTCTTACCATGATTTAATTGAGCGTCAATTTGTTTTATGCGTGCTGGCGATTCACTGTTGAATACATCAAGCTCTTGATTTACTGTTTTGCCATTTTCTTGATAGCTAAGCTGTGCTTTACCTGCTTGTTTTGGACTAATAACAATGGCTTGGTTGTTTACATCAAGTGTTACACCAATATCATCATTCATCATTTGTTTGTTATAGTCAGAACGAGCTATTGACCAAGTGTTAGAATAGATGCCTTTGCCACGATCGGCTAAAAAATTTAAAGTCCCAGCTATTTTCCAAACTTTTTGCTCTTTATCATAAACCAAAATACCTGAACCGCTATCCCCCGGTAGTCCAAGCGTTACCAAAGCACCATGACGATTACCAAACAGATGTCCGCCTGCATCAAGCCAATCTTTGCGGTCGCCTGTGATTTCAACTGGCACACCCCCTGTCAAATACGCATATGCACTTGAAATAGACTGTACATCACTGCCTTTAACACTCTCAGCACGCTGTGTACCTGACCCTGCCCTAGCAAAAGTATAGCGGTCAGGATTTTTGACCAACTCGCTAGTACTCACACCTTCTAGCGTAGGTATTGGTGCAACTTCGGTAACCATTTTATTCAGGCGTGGTAAATGATAATCCCAATTACCTGGATACTGTTTTTGAAATTCAGCAAGTTTTTGTTTGTCATTTTTGATATCATCGCTAGGCTTTGGATAGTTATTATTATCCACCAACTTATAATCATAATAGGGGTTATCGGTGTGATTATCAGTACCACTTGCCCCAAAACGCATTGAAGCATAACCGCCATTATGTGCCACGCTTAACAAATACTGCTCATCAACCAAAGTCGCCACGCCATTAGCACCCACAACCGCCAAATCAGGCATTGGGATATCTTCAAGCATCTTGCCAACTTTTTCGCCTTGCTTATTATAAATATCTACATTAGTCTCACCGATAACAAATTGTCCTTTGTTTTCGGCAAAATCACGAAAGTACTGGTAATCCACATCGTTACGCACGCTTGACGCATAGGCAGTAGAAGCATACATAAGCCACGCTGTGAGCCACGCCAAAGTTTTCATGGGCGACAGCACGCTTTTAATAGGCGACAATATCGCAGGCAACGGATAAAAAGTTTTGGTAGATAAGCAATCTATGGATGGACGATTTGACATAATTAGTTTTACAATTGATTAAAAGTCCGCTAGTATAATACAAAAAAACCAATAAATCACTATACTTGTGATTATTTTTTAGTATCATTTCTTTGGTATAAATGATATAAATTTTTAAAAATTCTTTATTAGACTTCCTGCAAAACCCTTCCTATGCTAAAATACCCCAATGAACTATGAAGCATCCACACACCTATCCGACACCAAATTCAAACGCTTAGTTGGCATTGAACGCAGGGTTTTAATGAAATGCTTGCTTGTTTAGAGCAAGCACAAGCGACTGTACATCAAAGAGGCGGTAGAAAACTTAAAATCAGCATGCCCAATTTGTTAATGACAACCTTGCAGTATTTTAAAGAATATCGCACCTATGAGCAGATAGCCGCTGACTTTGGCATCCATGAAAGCACACTTATCCGTAAAAGCCATTGGATTGAAGACATACTAAGCAAGCAAGGCTTTGTCATTGCCACACAAACACCCACCAAAGATGACATTGTCATTGTAGATGTGAGCGAAGTGCGTGTTAATCGTCCCAAAAAAAGCAAGAATTAAGTTATTCTGGCAAGAAAAAGTGTCATACCGCAAAGGTGCAATGTATCATCAATCACCACAAGGTCATCTTACAAGTAGATACCAGCATCATTCAAATGCATGACTTTAAGCTCTTTAAGCGAACAAACCCAAATTTAACAAATGCTAAGTTTATCCTAGCAGACAGTGGCTATCAAGGCATACAGCATTTATACAAGCAAGCCTTTACGCCACTAAAACAAACTAAGAAATATCCACTTGTGCAAGAAGCCAAAGATTATAACGCATTATTGTCTAAAACACGGGTGAGAGTAGAACACATCTTTGCCAAGTTTAAGGCCTTTAAGATGTTTTCTACCACTTACCGAAAGTCATTAACAAGGTTTGAACTTAGAGTGAAATTGGTGTTTGGGTGGATTGGGTGGTTTTGCAGGATGTCAATGAGTTTTAACAGTTGGGGTAATGTGCTAATTTCGTTGTTTTTATCAGCAATGTCAACTTGAGCAAGAATGAGTTTGGTTTGACTGGCAAAGGCGGTAACAAGCTGTAATGCGTTGTCATTTTTGTAGCCACCTTGGATGAATTTACCATCAATGGCGATGTGTGGATGATTGGCTTGGGTTTGATTCATCCACTCACTAAAGTATCGACTAAGTTCATCTTTGTTAAGGCGTTTAAAGACATTGCCAAAGTCTTCTATGTCTACCCAGTCATGATAACCACAGATAACTGCGGTTAAAGCAATGGTTAGAATGTTTTTAAGTGGGTGTAGCAGGTTTTTGTTTTGACGCCTTGGGTCATGAACCTGTGATAAATAGTCAATGGGGTTTGTGAGCATAAAGAATGTCCTTTTTGCTCACATTTTAATGATTTATTGTGGGTTTGTCGATGGTTGTGGTGCGATTGCTCTGCATTACTTCCAAATACGCTACCCAAATGATAAAAACCTTGCTATACTAACCTTATGGCAATTATCATAACGTAAATCATGAGCGACAACACCAATAATCAAAACTGGCAAGAATTTCAAGAACTTAGCAATCAACGCATCTTATCAGAACAGCCTGATAATACAGTCACCACTAGCACAATCAAAACACACCAACTCACACCTTCGGAACAAAATACCGCAGTTTTTGATACGCAAGGCATGGCACTCATCTTTGGCATTGGGGCTTTTATCATTTCGCTTATCTGTCTTTATACTGTTCTTAAAAACTCCAAAAACAACCAACAAGACAAACCTAATAAACTAAGAATAAAACGCAAAAGCTCAGCTCCGTTTGGCATTCGCCCAGAATTTTTGGAAGAAGCCAAAAGTGAAAGACAACACCGAATTACACAGCGTAAAAAATACGGAATATTTGACAAAGACGGCAAACGCTTAAAATAAATGCCTATTGTCACTTTTGATTGATTTTTCATTGATTATTTCCGTCATAACCCACACAAACAGCAACAAGCAAAAAACAGTAAAACCCCCATAAATTTGTTATAATATTCTTTTAACTTGAAGAATAACAACATGAAACTGACCAATTATAGCGATTATGCTCTACGTTCTTTGATTTATCTGGCGGTAACACCCAAAGATGGCGAGCTTGCCAACATTGACGACATCGCCCAAGCCTATGACATCTCAAAAAGTCATCTCACCAAAATCATTCATCAACTGGGTAAATTGGGCTACATCGAGAGCGTGCGTGGCAAAGGCGGGGGCATTCGCCTAGCCAAAGACCCAAGCGAGATTAACATCGGGCGACTCATTCGCCACACCGAGAGCGATTTTGGCATATTAGAATGCTTAGATGATAACTCTAAAAACACAGACGGTAAAATCAGCTTGGTCAATATCGGCGATGACACCAACAGCTGTGTCATCTCGCCTGCCTGCCGTTTAAAGGGGGTGTTTTATAAAGCCATGCTTGCCTTTGTGGCGGTGCTAGATGGCTATACCCTTGCTGACGTGTTGGTCAATGACAAAGAGCTATTGACACTTTTGGATAAAAACGCCGAATAAGCATTTGTAAGCAAATGCTGACAAAACTTTGCGATTTTTGCGTATTTTCTTATGGGTGCTATTTTGGCATAATACACACATCAGCAAGGAGATGGCAAATGGATAAGCCAACATGGATGAACGCTGATATTATGGACAACCCAATGGAACACCGCAGGTAGCAAAACCCCATGACAAAAGCCACAAATGACCCCCATTTGTGGCTTTGTTTTTACTGTTACACCTAAAAAACTTTAAAATTACTACAAATACCATGATGTGTGGACGTAGGGGCGTGCTGAGCACGCCTTGCACAATAATATCATCAAAAGGTGTGCTCAGCACACCCCTACAAACCCGTGGTAAATATCGAGTTTGTTAGGTGTAGATTTATACACGACAAAACAAAGGCAGGCAACCCCACCTTCATTCTCAATAACCCAAACTATTTAAGCCCCGCCTGTTTCAACAACGCCCCAAAACTCCCCACTTTGGCAGGTTCGTTTTTGGCTTTGTTAAATTCACGTTTTGGCTTATTATTGGGCTTATTGCTTGGCTTGGCGTTTGTTTTGTCTTTAAATGCTTTATCCGATTTGTCAGACTTTGGCACTTCTTTTTTGTCAGGCGATTTCATAGAAAGCCCAATCCGCTTTCTTGGCTCGTCCACCGATAGCACACGCACTTTGACAATGTCTTGGGGCTTGACCACGTCCGCAGGGTCAGCCACAAAACTGTCGGACAGCTCAGAGATATGCACCAATCCGTCTTGGTGTACGCCAATGTCCACAAAACAACCAAACGCAGTTACGTTCGTTACCACGCCTTCTAGCTCCATGCCGATTTGTAAGTGTTTGATTTCACTCACATCATCACGGAATTTGGCGGTTTTAAATTCGCCACGGGGGTCGTGAGCAGGTTTGGCAAGCTCGGCAAGCACCGTGGCAAGCTGACTAAAATTGTCCGTGCTGTCGTTTAGCGATTTGGCAAGGGTTTCATTGCCCAGTACGTCCGACAACGACTTGTCCGCCTTACGCAAAATCTCATACACCAGCCCATAGCTTTCGGGGTGTACGCCTGTTGCGTCCAGTGGCTCGGTGCCGTCTTTGATACGCAAAAATCCTGCCGACTGCTCAAAGGTCTTTACGCCCAAACGTGGCACGGCTTTTAGCTCTTCACGGTTTTTAAATGCTCCATTGGTACGGCGGTAGTTCACGATTTGTTGGGCGACATTTTTGTTGAGTCCTGCAATGTGAGCCAAAATGGCAGGGCTTGCCGTGTTCACGTCCACACCCACCGCATTCACGCAGTCTTCGGTAACTTTGTCAAGGCTTGATTCTAGCTCGGCTTGATTGACATCATGCTGATATTGTCCCACACCGATTGCTTTTGGTTCAACCTTGACAAGCTCGGACAAGGGGTCTTGCAATCGTCTGGCGATAGACACCGCCCCACGCACCGACACATCAAGCTCAGGTAGCTCGCTACTGGCAATCTCACTTGCCGAATACACGCTCGCTCCCGCTTCCGATACCACCACCGCTTTGGCGGATAGGCTGTTCTCGCTAATGACCGCCTTGACAAGCTCATCCGATTCACGGCTTGCTGTGCCGTTGCCAATGGCGACAAGCTCCACACCATAATCAGCGATAAGCTTGGCAATCACCGCCTTTGCCTTGTCGGTCGTGGGGTCGGTAAAGGGGTACACGGTGTCAGTCGCCACGACATCGCCTGTGCTGTCAATCACCGCCATTTTTACGCCATGACGGATACCAGGGTCCACGCCTAGGATAACCTTGCGTCCAGCAGGGGCGGTCATGAGTAGGTGTTTTAGATTTTGGGCAAATACGCCAATGGCGTGCGTTTCAGCGTCCAGTCGTCTCTCGGTCAATAGGCGATGCTCAATCTGTGGTCGCCATTTGGCACTCCATAATCTGTCTGCCGTCTCGCTCAAAAACTGCCCACGCTCGTCCGTATCGCTTGCCCCAAAAGTGGTTTTAATTTGAGCGACAAACGGCTCATCTTCGCCAAGCACGGATAGGACAAGCACATTTGCCTGTCTGCCACGAAGCATGGCAAGTAGGCGATGATTGGAGAGCTTGGCAAAGGTTTCGGTATGGTCAAAATAGTCTTTGAATTTCTCGCCTGTCTCTCGTTTTTCTTCGCCCACAAGCTTAGCGTGAATGCTTGCTGTGGCATTAAAGCCTGTCCGCACCTTGTCAAACAAATCTAAATTCAACGCCCATTCATCAAGGATAATCGCTTGCACGCCTGCTAGTTGTAAATCACGAGTGCTATAATCCACATCAAAGCTCTCGCCTTGCTCATCCGTTACCGTGCTAACAGGCGTGTAGTCCGATAGTGCCGTATCCAAGCTTTCCCCTGCCAAAATCCGCTCGGCAATCGGGCGAAGCCCTGCCAAAGTCGCCTTAGCCGACAAGGTACGGCGTTTTGGGCGGTAGGGCTCATAAATCGCTTCAAGCTCCAACTTGCTCATGGCGTTTTTGACACGCAGGGTAAGTTCGTCCGTTAGGGCGTTTTGGGCGGTCAAAAGCTCAAGCACCTTGTTACGGCGAACCGCCAAATCCCGTTCGTGCGTTAGGGCTTTTTCTAGGGTACGAAGCATGCCATCATCAAGTCCGCCTGTTTTGTCCTTACGATAACGGGCGATGAATGGCACGCTCGCCCCTTCGTCCAGCAAATCAGCAAAGGCTTGAACCTGCTCGGCACGCACGGCATGGTCTGTGGCAAGTTTTTGGTAGATGGCGGTGTGGTTGATGGGATTAGGGCTTGTGGCTTGGGTATCCATAATATCCTACTTATATGAGAATGATAAATGTGCTATTATAACAAGTTTTAGGGGTGTTTGATAGGCACAAATCTACACCTGCATTTACCCGTTTTACCTATTTTACTTTTACCTATTTTACCCATTTTGTCAGAAGTGCCATGACCGCCTTTACCCTTATCATCTTAACCTTTATCATCGCCAGTATCTTTCATGGGCTGACAGGCATTGGCGTAACACTCATCGCTACCACCGCTTTGGCAAGTAGCTATCCGATGTCGCACGTTTTGGTGCTGACGGTCATTCCTTGTTTGCTTATCAATTTGGTCGTGTTTTTGGACGGTGGACGGATTGTTTATTATCTTAAAAAGTACTGGCTCCTTGTGCTGACAAGTTTTGTTGGCAGTTTTATTGGCACAAAACTTGTTTTTATCATCGCATCTCATCATCTACTGATTGCGTTAGGGCTACTCATTGTTGGCTATGTCGCCATGCAGTTTGTGGCGATGAGCGTGGGCAAAAATTTTAAACTGCCCAACACCACTCCAAGCCTTGTGATAAGCGGTACGATTGCAGGGGTGTTGGGCGGAGCCACCAACGCCATGTCGCCCCTGCTCGTGATGTATTTGCTCTCCGCCACCGAATACACCGATGACCCAAAAACCGAGCTTATCAAGGCAAGTAACCTATGCTATGTCGTTGGCAAAATCGCCCAGCTTATCGTCTTGTGACAAGCTCTGACTGCCTTGCCCAAAAATGACTGGCTGATGATTGGTGTGGCGAGTGTGATGTTTTTACAGCTAATAAAATTGAATTTTACTACGGAAACCGTTCGCCCTAAACTTGTCGAAGGGTCGGTTTCCGTTATGGTTCGACAGGCTCACCACGAACGGGAACCGTAGTACTTTTTCATTTTGTAGAGTGTATATTTGGGGTTTTATTTTCGGGATAAAATATCCCAAGCAATGTTTAAAAAAATCGTGCTTGTCATTTTGCTGATATTGGGCGTGCGGGCGTTAATAAAGGGATTTGGGGCGTGATTTGCGTTTGTAAGCATATGCTTACAAAACTTTGCGATTTTTGCGTATTTTCTTACAGGCCAACTTTTGACATAATACACCCATCAGCAAGGAAGACGGCACATGGTTATACCACCACGGATGACCGCTGATACATGAACCATGGATGATGGACGGACTACAAAACCCATACGGTAAGCCCTAACGCAAGTTGGGGCTTTATCGTTTTTGAAACTTACCATTTTTCACTCATCATTAAATCTCTTTCCAAACTAAAAATAAACCTTTATAAGTATTGGGGTTGAAGTTTTTAAAAATCCACAAAAATCGGGGTTTGGAAAGAAGTCTATTTTTTCATTGATTTTTACAAATTTTACGTTAAAATTTGCCTTTTAGACATTTGATATACTCATGACACGACACATCACTCGCCGTGATTTTTTAAACGGCTCAGCCCTACTCATCACTTCCCTTGCCACAGGCACACTAACCGCTTGCAGTGATGATACTCCCACGCCACAGACAGATACACCCAAAGCCAGTGGCAACACCCCACCACCCACCGCCAAGACCAGCTCCAACTATCCGCCCGAACTGACAGGCTTGCGTGGCGACCATGCAGGCAGTTATGATGTCGCTCATGAGATGGCATGGAAAAAAGTACAGTTTGATGTCTCAGGCGAGAGTGTATCAGAGACGGTGGATTTGGTCGTGGTCGGGGCAGGCATTAGCGGGCTTGCCAGTGCCTATTTTTACCAAAAAAAGTTCCCTAGTGCCAAAATTTTGGTGCTAGACAACCACGATGACTTTGGCGGTCATGCCAAACGCAATGAGTTTAGTGAGAGTGTTGACGGCAAAGACATTTTTCGCATCAGCTATGGCGGTAGTGAATCCATCGATACCCCAAGCGATTATAGCGATGAAGCCATGGGACTGCTTAATGAGCTTGGCATTGATGTTCAAAAATTCTACACCTATTATGACCAAGATTATTTTAAAAATCTAGGCATGAACAAGCAGGGCGTGTTTTTTAACAAAGCCACCTTTGGACAAAGCGTGGTACTGCCCGATGAGCCGAATGCTGACAACGCTGCAGAGTTGTTTGCCAAAGCCCCCTTAGCGGATACAGACAAAAACGCCCTGATAGAGCTATACACCACCCCCAAAGACTATTTGGGCGACATGGCACCGAGCGAGCGAGAAGACTACCTGCAATCCATCAGTTATGACAAATTTTTAAAAGACCACGTCAAACTCCCCCAAGGAGCGATGGCGTACATGGAAGAGATTTGTTTGGAATACTGGGGATTTAACATTGATGGTTTGTCAGCTTATGACGCCTTTTATGAAGGCCGTGCAGGACTTGAATTATCGGGGCTAGAAGCTGATGACGATGGCGAGAGCGAGCCTTATATTTTTCACTTTCCTGACGGCAACGCCTCCATCGCTCGCCTACTGGTCAAAAAGATGATACCCGCAGTTGTCGCCAACCCCGACCACGCCAACGGCAAAAGCGAGATGGAAGCCATCGTACTAGATAAATTTGACTACACCAAACTTGACATGCCCGAGCAGTCTGTCAATATCCGCCTAAATACCACCGCCGTCCAAGTCAAAAACATCGAAATCGACGGCAAAAAGGGCGTGATGATAGGCTACAAAAAGGACGGTAAGCTCTACCGTGTGAACGCTCATCACTGTATTCTAGCATGTCAGCATGGCATGATACCACTCATCGATAGCGACCTGCCCCAAACCCAAAAGGATGACCATCTACAAAACATCCGTGTACCCATGATTTATACCAAAATCTTGGTCAAAGACTGGCAAGCCTTTAAAAAGCTCGGTGCATGGCAGTTTTACGCCCCCAAAGCCCCTTACTGCTTTATCATGACCGACTATCCTGTAAGCATGGGCGGTTATCACTGCCCCAAAGACCCGAGCGAGCCTATGGTCATTCACATGGTGCGTATCGCTGTGCCTTATGGCACAGGTAAAGATGTGCGTGAAGCCTGTAAAATCGGACGCTCCGAGCTGTACCGAGCCAGTTATCATGACTTAGAAAAACAAGCCCTTGACCAACTGCGTGAGATGTACGACGTGGCAGGGGAGTCTCTTGATGATAAAATTCTTGCCATCACCATCAACCGTTGGGGTCACGGGTATAGTTATGAACAGAATACACTGTTTGATGACGATGATGTTGCTGGCAAAACACTGGACAGTGTCAAACAAGCTCATGACAATATCCACATGGCAAACTCTGACGCCGACTGGATGCCTTATGCCGATGGGGCAATAGACCAAGCATGGCGAGCCGTCCAAGAGATTAAGGCGTAATAAACAGGAAAGCCCAAATAAAACAAAAGAGCTTGAATATCAAGCTCTTTTTATCGCTTATGTTATCACACCCTTTTGTTTCACGTGAAACACTCATCTGGTGTGATACCACCCTGTTTCACGTGAAACTTTTTAAAATTCTTTGGCTCATGCAGGGCTGATATTTTTTGGGCGACTATCCTTGCCGTCTCGTCTTGCAAACTGGTTATCATAAGCTGACAAGGCAGTGACAGTAGTGTATCAAGTAGCATATCCATCGCTCCCACATCAAGCTCCGCATCAATGTCATCAACAAGCACCACAGGCTGTATCTGCTGATACGCACACATCACTTGTAGTTGCGAGAGTCTTAGGGCGATGATGAGCAGTTTTTTCTCGCCCCGAGAGAGCACATCCACCGCCTGACTTTTGACTTGTCCGCCATCGCCAGACTGCTTTAACATCACCATCACATCGGCACGGTGAGCCCCCACACGAGTATAGCCCAGCTCCATGTCAGAGTCCAAGCGAGACGCCAGTACACAGAGCAGTCCTGCCTTATCATCAAAACCTGCCTGATAGGACAGATAAATATCGCCCTGATAATGTGGTAGCAGTCGCCCCATCATCTCATCAAAGCACACCTGCCACCGCTCAAAGACCGCCTGCCGACATTGGTGTAGCTTGTCTGCATGATACGCCAGCTGACTGTCCCATGCCCGCACTTCACCGCCTCGCTCACGCACACGGGGCGATTTTAGTAATAGATTTCGCTGTTTGAGCAGTCGCTGATAGGCAAGCCATTCTCCATAAAACTCCTGTTTCACGTGAAACGTCAGCCAATCCAACATCTGCCGTCTGGCATGACTGCCCTCTTCTAGCACCGCCATGCCGCTAGGGTCAATGGGTAACACTGGTAAGGCATAAGTCAGTGGACTTTGAGTGGCTACGGTTTGCCCATTGAGTTTTAACACCGTCGTTGCCAGCTGTCGCTCATCCAGATTTTTTTGCACTGCTAGCATGTCAGACTCTGTCATCGCCCACACCGTGCAGGATTTTTGATGATGACTGATGTAGCGTTTGGGCTCGTGATGACGAAAAGTTTTACCCCGAGACAACAAAAACACCGCCTCTAAAAGCGATGTTTTGCCACTGCCATTACGCCCCACGAACACATTACAGTCAGCGAGTGTCAGACTTATCTGAGCTAGGTTGCGTACATGGGTGATTTGAAGCTGTGTGATCATGCCCTGCCCATCACACACGCATGGGCATGACGACATATTGATAATTGTGGTCATCACCCACTTGATAAATGCGTGTCGGACTGGTCGGGTGTACCATTTCTAGGCGGATGTCGCCCTCTAACACATTTAGCACAGCACGCAAATAGGACTCATTAAATGAAATCTCAATCGGCTCACCTGTGTAATTGACCGCCACCTCTTCTCTGGCTTCGTCTTGCTCACGGTTGGTGGAGATGACATCCACCGTCTCGCTTTTGGCAAAGTGCAGTAGCACGCCAGGGGAGTCTTTGGTGTTCACCACCGCCACCCGACGCAAGACCTCAACCATGCTGTCTTTATTAAAAATGGCGATTTTATCGTTATTGGTTGGCATGACACGGCGGTAGTCGGGGAATTTACCCTCAATTAAACGGGCGGTCAAAGATATCATCATCTGCCCACCAAAGTTTAAACTGACGGTCAAAAAGTCGCTATCTAATCCCAAAGTTACCATGTCGCCATTTTCTTCGGCGGTTTTTAGTAGGTCGGTCAAGAGCTTTTCTAGACCACTGACCGCCTTACCGGGGATAATAACTTTGGTTTCATCATGACTGTCCGCCAAGGTTTGATACGCCACTGCCAAACGATGTCCATCGGTTGCCACCGCGGTCAGTTTGTCGCCCTCAATCTCAAAGAGCAGTCCCGTCAAGTAGTGGCGTACGTCTTGGGTCGCCATGGCAAAGCGGGTGTGCTTGATGAGATTAAATAGGGTATCACGCCCGATTTTGACCAGCTTTTCTGAACGTGGCTCGCCAATGCTTGGATAATCCTGAGCAGGTAGCGTGCTAAGCATGTATTTACCCTTGCCACTGGTGATGTGACAGCGACTGCCTGCCACTTCAATGCTGACCATATTATCAGGCAGAGCCTTGCAAATGCCAAAAAACTTATCCGCAGGAATGGTTACCGCCCCTGCTGTCACGCACGCCCCCTCGGGCAGACTGATGACATTGGTTAGTTCCACCTCCAAATCGGACGCGGTCATCGTCAGGCTTTGTGGTTCTAGCACCAGTTTTAGGTTGCCCAAAATCGCCATTTGGTGATGATTATCCACCGCCTCAATGATGAGCGTCATGGCTTTGATGAGTAGGGCTTTATCAATGACTAACTTCATAAAAATCCTTAATGTTTACAAAAATTTAACATGGCCTATTATAACAAACTTCACACCGCATTTCATGATGGCTGTTACCATCAAGCAAATTCAAGCGTGGCAAGCAAAGCCTGATAGTCTTTTTCTACCGATGAATCTTCGGCTCGCAGTTCACTAATTTTCTCACAAGCATGCATGACCGTGGTATGGTCTCGTCCGCCAAACACTTGTCCTATCTCAGGAAAGCTATCTTGGGTCAGCTCACGCACCAATGCCATCGCCATCTGACGGGGACGAGCGATGTTGCGAGCCCGCTTTTTACCAATCAAATCTTTGACCGACACACCATAATACTCCGCCACTAGGTCACGGATATTCTCTGCATTGACCGCCCTTGCTCGTGCCTCAATACGGTCTTTGATGGCATGACGCACCAGCGAGAGTGTTACCTCACCGCCCACCAACAGGGCATTGGCACGCACTTGGTTTAACGCCCCTTCTAATCGGCGAACATCTGGGGGCATGTTTTGTGCCATAAAAATCGCACAGTCTTTGGGTAGTTCCATGCCAAGCAACGTCGCCTTTTTTTGCAAAATTTGCATACGCATTTCAATGTCAGGCGGTTCGATGGCAAGCGACAACCCACCCTCAAAGCGAGACAAAAAGCGTGTGTCAAAATCCTGCATTTGTGACGGTGGTCTGTCAGACGCCAAAATCAGCCGTTTGTTGCCTTTGGTAAATTCGCCAAATAGCGTCATCAAAAACTGCGAGACTTTCGGGCCGTTTTTGTTGTTAATCATGTGCACGTCATCAACAATGAGCAAATCCGCCTGACAAATCCGCCGAAGCAAAGAATCCGCCCCACCCTCGCCCCCACGCAGGGCATTAATGGTCACCTTAAAAAACTGGTCTTTGCTAAAATAACACACCAAAAGCCCAGCACGTTCATAGCGGTGAGCCACCGCATGCATGAGATGGGTCTTGCCCAGCCCTGATGAGCCGTAGATAAAATACAAATGCGTGTCATGCTTGGCGGTTTTATCGGTCAGGTTTTTGGTCAGCTCTTGGCAGGCGTTATATGCCAGTGCATTGGATTTGCCCTTGACAAAATTTTCAAAGGTAAACCGCTCTTCTAGGGGCTGACTCTCTTCAATGCTCGTCGGTTTTTTGGGTGATTTGGGCTTTTGTTTTTTTGGGGCTTTGTCTGTCTTGTCGCTTTTTGGTACAAGGGGCATGACCCGCAGGGCAACACTTGATACATCCCAACCACCACCATCTGCCAGACGTGTCACCACCGCACAGATTTTGTCATAATAATGCGTCTCAATGCGGCGGATAAACACATCATTAATGGCGAACAATACCAGCGTCTCATCCGCAAATACAGGCTTCAAAGAGCGTAGCCATTGGTTCAGCTCGCTCTCTTTTAACTCATGTTTTAGTTCAGACAGGCACGACTGCCAAAACAGCTCAGCATCGGCATCATGTTTTTGAACATCGCCAATCACACCATCATCGCCCACTCCAACACCTGCCGAGTCTTTATCGCCGACGACAGGGGCATCACCCTTATAATTAGCATCATAACTGACATTTGTATCCATGCCCACATCCGTCTTATCAGACGGTAGGTGTTCCGGCATGGTTTCATCAAACAGCGATATGTTTTGCATGATAAATTAACTCAAATAACAAACTTGGATAAATAATAAATTTAACTTAAAACAAACTTAGGCGACCAACCAACATCGAACCTGCCCACCTTTTCATGTTTGCATGTTGTGCTTGCACCCACTTAAAACATCATTAAAAACCAAAAGTTATAATTAAAAATAATCACAACCATAAGTTTTTAATAAAAAATAAAAATAACTAAAACACAAATCGGGCAAAAATCCTGCAATTCTTGGTATTTGACTAATTTTTAATCAAATACCAACTTGCCCACCCTTAAATTTTTGCCTATAATACCACAAATTTGACATTTTTCAACGATAATTTTTCTGTGGATAAGTTTGTGGATAAGTTTGTGGATAACTAAAACAAAGAACTTATTCACATTTTACCCACAGGTTATATACAGGTTTATCAACAATATAAATACATGATTTTAATAAATTTTTATTACTTATCCACAGAAATACCAATCCTTTATTATTATTATTTTTATATTTAAATAAAAAATAAGTCAGCGGTAAATCTGTGGATAACTTTTTAAAAATATATTAAAAACCAACTCATTTTCAATGATAACACTTAATCCATGCGACATAACAACGACAAACACAAACACCATAGAAAAAACAATATTGTAAAAAACCTTGACTTGGGAATGTTTTTTTAGTAAAATCCGTAGGTTTTTCGCCAAACATCCATCATGACCACATTGGCCGATAGCTAAATATAAGTCTGATGGCTTAACTGTTTGGTTAAACATAATCCATCACAAGAAATGGCTTCTGCAGAGCCTGTGATACAACCTTAAGGTAATTATCATGAAACGTACATTCCAACCATCTAACCTAAAACGCAAACGCACCCACGGTTTCCGTGCTCGTATGGCAACCAAAAACGGTCGTCAAGTCCTAGCTCGCCGTCGTGCCAAAGGTCGTCATCGTTTGACCGTATAATCTGATAGATTATAAAACTAAGCACTCTTTTGGGGTGCTTTTTATTTGCTCAAATTTTGGCTTATGTTTTGGCTTATGATTGTAAGTCGGATAAGCCATTGACGAAACACGCCAAGCCTTGTATGATAGCCTGATTTAATATAGCTTTATCATGACAAATCCACAATCTGCTACTCCTGCCCCGCCATTTTGTTTTACCAAAGCCCAGCGTCTGCTTAGCCCCAATGACTTTAAACGGGTGTTTGATAATCCTATCAAAAAAATTCACTCAGAGCATCTGCTCCTATTTGTCCAAACAGGCATGCCAGAGCAAACGCACGCCCGCTTAGGGCTTGCCATTACCAAAAAAAAGGTCAAACTGGCGGTCATGCGTAACCGCCTAAAACGACTTACCCGTGAATACTTTCGCCATACTGCCCCCACGCTTGGGGCGGTGGACGTGGTGCTGATTGTTAAGAAAAACTACACAAAAGAGACTGACCTGCATGATGAGCTGATTCATATTTTTGAAAAATTAGCCATGCTGTTTCCTAGCGATTTATCTAAAATTAATCAGTCATGCTAACCAAACTTTTACTACGGCTTGTCAGATTTTATCAAAAAGCAATCAGCCCGCTTGTCCCTGCTCGCTGTCGCTATTACCCCACTTGCTCGGCGTATGCCCATACCGCCTTAACAACCCACACCACGCCAAAGGCTCTGATACTTGTTATTAAAAGAGTGTTGTCTTGTCAGCCTTTTGGTGGTTCGGGCATTGATTTTGTGCCGGTGCCGTTATACCGCTACGCCTTTGTGCCAGCGATGATTCTGCACCGCTACCCCTTAAAAGACCGCCATTCTTATCAAGCTCGTCAAAACCATTTGGTAAAATAATTGTTTACCAATGATTTTACAGTGTTTTAAGTAAATTGATATTCCAAAATTGGTGATAATCCTTGGGTTTATTTACAAAAAAATGGGGTAATTTTTGTTATTTTATTGTAAAATAGCCTATTTTGTTTTCTATTTTAAACATTGCAAAGGCTAAAACTTATGCAAAAGATTTTACGGACCCTAATTATTATTGCCATGCTCATCACGTCTTATCTGCTCGTGTTGGCGTGGCGAGATGATTATGCCAATAAGCCTGTAACAGCGACACAGCCTGTGGCAGTGCAAGGGGCAAGTGATGTGCCAAGTGCCGGCGGTGGCGATGTGCCAGTGGTGGGCGGAGCCACGCCTGTGATGACACCAAATGTCAGCAGTGGCTTGATTAGCGTCTCAACCGACCGCTATGACATCAAGATTAACCCTGTGGGTGGGGACATCGTTTATGCAGGGTTGAAGCAATATGATGCCACGCTTGGCAGTAGCGAGCGTTTTGTGCTGTTAGAGAGTGAGCAGGGTCGCACCTATGTCGCTCAGTCGGGACTGGCAGGGCAAGACGGCATTGACACCAATGCAGGGCGTGCCATTTATCAAAGCCCCAGAACCAGCTATGACATGGCAGGCACGGCGGTGCTAACCGTGCCACTCATTCATGAAAAAGACGGCGTAACCATTACCAAAACCTACACCTTTAACGCCGGCGAGTACCCCATTAACGTGGCGTATAACATCAATAACGCGTCCGACAAGGTGTGGCAGGGCAATATGTACGCCCAGCTAAAACGTGATGGCTCTGCCGACCCTGGTCTTGATGATAAGGGCATGATGGGCATGGCAACCTATCTGGGCGGTGCGTGGGGCGTGCCAAGTGAGCCTTATAATAAGTTAAAATTCAAAGACTTCAACAGTGGCGAGCTTAACGCCGTCAGCAGTGATGGCTGGGTGGGCGTGGTTCAGCACTACTTTGTCTCGGCATGGACACCAGGTAATTTTGATGGGCAATTTTATGCCCGTGAAAGCGGTGGCGAGCATTTTATCGGCTTTAATAGCCCTGCCGTTGTTGTCCCTGCCGGCAAACAAATGACCATAGATGCCACACTCTATGCTGGCCCTAAGGTGCAAGATGAGATGGCAGGGGTGGCAACAGGGCTTGAAAAAGCGGTAGATTATGGCATATTTTGGCCAATCTCAAAGCCAATGTTCCTAATCCTTGAAGCCTTGCACAAAATCTTGGGCAACTGGGGCTGGGCGATTGTCGGCTTGACTTTGATTGTCAAAATTGCTCTGTTTTGGCTATCCAACAAAAGCTATGTGTCGATGGCAAAAATGCGTGCCATTGCCCCCAAATTAGAAGCCCTAAAAGAAAAACACGGTGATGACCGCATGGCGATGAGTCAGGCGATGATGCAGTTGTATCGTGATGAAAAAGTCAATCCGATGGCGGGCTGTTTGCCGATTTTGCTACAAATGCCGATTTTCTTGGGATTATACTGGTGTTTGGTGGAGAGTGTGGAGCTACGCCACGCCCCTTGGATTTTGTGGATTAAAGACTTGTCCGCCATGGATCCGTGGTTTATTTTGCCGATTATCATGATGGCGACCATGTATTTTCAACAACTTCTAAACCCACAGCCCACCGACCCCATGCAGGCTAAGATGATGAAAATCATGCCACTCATTTTCGGGGTGTTTATGCTGTTTTTCCCCGCAGGTTTGGTGCTATACTGGACGGTAAACAACCTATTTAGCATGGCTCATCAGCAGTTTGTCAATAAACGAGTTGAAAAAGCCTACAACAAACCTGTCAAAGTGTTGTCCGACTGATGATGATTAGTCCCAAGCCAATCCGCCTATCTGGGCGGATTTTTTGTGGGCAAAGTTGGCTAAATAATGGTAAAATGACAAAAATTTTATCAACTACCACTATGCCAACTCTATCTCAACAACCCACCATTGTCGCCATAGCAAGCCCTATCGGTCAAGGCGGTGTGGGCGTGATTCGCTTATCAGGTCGCACCGCCCACGCTATTGGCTGTGCCATATCGGGCAAATCGACTCTCACCCCACGCCACGCCCATTTTGCCAAATTTAAGGACAATACGGGGGCGGTTATCGATGAAGGGGTCATCATCTACTTTAACGCCCCACATTCGTTCACAGGCGAAGACGTGGTGGAACTCCAAGGGCATGGCGGTATGGTCTTGCAAAACTTGCTCCTTGCTCGCTGTTTTGAGCTTGGGGCAAAGCAGGCAACCGCAGGGGAATTTTCAATGCGTGCCTTTGAAAATGACAAAATTGACCTTGTGCAAGCCGAAGCGATAGCGGATGCAATTTCTGCTACGAGTGTCGCTCAGGCAAGCAGTGCCATGCGTTCGCTGTCAGGGGAATTTTCCAAAAAAATCAATGAGTTATCTGAGAAAATCGCCAATATCCGCCTGTATGTGGAAGCGAGCATTGATTTTCCTGATGAAGATGACGTGGAATTTTTGTCGGACGGGGTGATTGAGTCAAAAATTGATGAGATTTTGCGTGCCATTGATGACATTTTGGTAACCGCCAAACAAGGTCAGCTCTTGCGAGACGGGGTGCAGGTGGTGCTGGCAGGTAAGCCTAACGCTGGCAAATCAAGTCTGCTAAACCGCCTAGCAGGGGTGGAGCGTGCCATTGTTACCGACATTGCAGGGACGACACGAGATACGCTGTCCGAGACGCTCGTGCTGGACGGCTTGACCGTGCATTTGACCGACACCGCAGGGCTTCGAGATACGTCCGATAAGGTGGAGAAAATCGGCATTGACCGTGCCAAATCTGCCGTCAAACAAGCCGATATTTTGCTGTTTGTCTATGATGTGAGTAGTGAGAGCGAGCCATTTATCCTTGCCAAAGAGCTGTTTGCCGATATCATTGATGAGATTGGCATGGAGAATTTTGAGCGTAAGCTCGTCATGATTGCCAATAAAGCCGATTTATTGGGCAATGTTTCACGTGAAACAATGGCTGATTTTAACCCTAATAATAACCACAATGATAACCAAAATGGCGAAAATGTTCCACGTGAAACCATACAAAATAGTTTAAACAACTTAAACAACCAAGATGATTCTAATGTTCCACGTGAAACAATCAGCCAAATCCGAGTTTCTTGCACCACAGGGCAAGGGCTTGATGACTTGGTGGGTTTATTAAAAGACAAAGTGGGCTTTCATCCGCCAGAGAACAGTCTCATCGCTCGTACTCGCCACATTGATGCCCTAAAACGTGCCAAATCACACGTCACAGACGCTCACACTCAGCTTGTCGTCTATCAGGCAGGGGAGCTGGTGGCGGAGAGTTTGAGGCTGTCGCAAACGGCATTGGGCGAGATTACGGGGCAGATGACGGCAGATGAACTGCTTGGGCGGATTTTTTCAAGTTTTTGTATCGGAAAATAGGAGAGCGATGTGCATTGTCCGTTTTGTAGTGCCATAGACACCAAAGTGATTGACTCACGCCTTGCTGCTGAAGGGTCGCAGGTTCGCCGTCGTCGCCAATGTACCGAGTGTGGCGAGCGGTTTACCACCTTTGAAGTTATGGAAGTGGTCATGCCCCGTATCATCAAAAGCAATGGCTTGCGTGAGCCTTATGATTATAATAAACTTCGCCGTTCTATGGCATTGCCCCTGCAAAAACGCCCTGTGAGCATTGACGAGATAGATACAATCGTACACCGAATAGAGCAACGCCTACGCCAAACAGGCGAACGTGAAGTATCCAGCAAGGTGCTTGGCGAGATTGTCATGGCGGAGTTAAAGGCGATTGACGATGTGGCGTATGTGCGTTTTGCCAGCGTATATCGGGATTTTCAGGACATAGAAGCCTTTAAAGCCGAGCTTGAAAACTTCGCTCCCAAAGTGTGTCATGATAACCTACAAGGACAAGGTCATGAGTGATAGTTTTGCTGATATTTGGTCTGACAATATGTTGTCTGATAGTGTCAAGTCTCGCCTAAGCCCTGCCCTGCCTGATGATGAAACATTCATGCTTATGGCATTAAATGAAGCCAAAAAAGGCGAATTTACCACTCGCCCCAATCCTGCGGTGGGCTGTGTCATTGTTAAGAATAACTTAATAATAGGCAAGGGTTTTCACCCCAAAGCAGGCTATCCCCATGCCGAAGTATTCGCCTTAACTGATGTCAAAAATAGCGGTCAAGACACAAAGGGGGCAACCGCCTATGTTACCCTAGAACCGTGCAGTCATACAGGCAAAACACCACCTTGTGCGGACGCTCTGATTCGCTCAGGGGTGGCTCGGGTGGTGGTGGCGTGTGCCGACCCCAATCCACAGGTGGCAGGGCGTGGCTTACAAAAGCTCCTAGATGCTGGCATATCGGTATCGCTTGGGGTGTGCCAAAAACAGGCGTATGAGCTAAATGCAGGCTTTTTAAAGGCAATGGCGACAGGTTTGCCCTTTGTCCGCCTAAAAATGGGTATCAGTTTGGACGGTCGCATTGCCATGCAAAATGGGCAGTCTAAATGGATAACGGGCGAATTATCTCGCAAAGACGTGCAAAACTTGCGTGCCAAAAGTGGGGCGATTATTACAGGCTCAAATACGATTATCGCTGACAACCCTGCCCTAAATGTGCGTTTGCCCGATGTGGAGCTTGATAATATCGGCACAACCGCCATACCACAGCCCAAAATCGTGGTGGTGGATAGACGGGGTAAGTTGTCGCTTGATGATGATTTTACGGTGTTTAAAAACCCTAATACGCTAATTTGGCAAGATGATTTACCTACGCTTTTAAAAACGCTTGTGGCACAGTATCAATGCCACGATGTACTGGTGGAGACAGGGGTAACGCTTGCCACGAGTTTTTTAAGTCAAAATTTGGTGGATGAGCTTATTATTTATCAAGCCCCTTGCCTTTTGGGAGCGACTGCTCGTCCGATGTTTGGGGGGCAGTTTGAGCGATTGCAGGATAAGCTAGATTTTACGCTTGTGGATGTAGAACGACTTGGCGATGATGTTAAGATGATTTTTCGCCCAAAAAACTTATCCACAGCTTGATTACTTAAATAGTTGAGCAAAAATTTGGCAAAAAATGTTCCACGTGAAACTGTGGAAAACTTTTTAAAAATTGACGATTTTAATTCAAAATGGGGTTTGATAGCACGCCATAAGCCTTGATTTTAAAGTGTTCCACGTGAAACCAAAAACGACTAACCGTGTTCCACATGAAACATATTTAGGTTGTGGATAAGTTAATCGGATTATTTGTAAAGGGTTAATGATTAAAAAGTTATCCACAGTCGATTATCAAGGCTAATTGGTGTTAATTGGCGATGTTTTGGGTGGATTGTAGGGGTGAATTACATTCGCCTATTAAGAATTAAGAACGGTGTTTTGTTAAAGGTTTGCGATGATTGTATTTAGCTAAGTTAAATGGCAAGCCAACGGCACATAAGATTAAATATTGGTGGTAGTCTAAAAAAGTATGCTGAACTAGGTTTTCCGTTCACCCTGAGCTTGTCGAAGGGTAGGAAAACCGTTATGGTTCGACAAGCTCACCACGAACGGTTTTCCTTGTAGCATACTTTTTGAACCAAAGCCTAAATATTAAATAAAATTCAACTTAACAAATAAAGGTTTATGATAAGTAATTGATTTTTATAAAATTATCATAGATTAGTTTTTTAAATCATTAAGAAATTTTAAATCATTTAAAAAACCAATCATAAAAGGTAAACCATGTTTACAGGTATCATAGAGACGACAGGCACGCTGACCGCCATTACGCCCACGGGGGGCGATGTGCGATTGACCATTTCTGCTCCTGATTTGGATTTTGGCGATGTCAAATTGGGCGATTCCATTGCGTCCAACGGCATTTGCCTGACGGTGGTGGCGATAGACGGCAACAGCTATGCGGTAGATATTTCACGTGAAACATTAGCCATTTCCGCCCTAAATGTTTGGAAAGTGGGCGACACGCTCAACCTAGAAAAAGCCATGCTTCCAACCACACGTTTTGGCGGGCATATCGTGGCAGGTCATGTGGACGGCGTGGGCAAAATCGCCAAAATTGCCAAAGACGCTCGCTCGGTCTATATCGAAGTCGCCCTACCGTCCGAGCTGATGAAATACACCGCCGACAAAGGCTCAATCACGGTGGACGGCATCAGTCTGACGACCAACCGCATAAAACCGTCTGAAAATATCGTCTGCCTAAATATCATTCCGCACACTGCCGAGATGACCAACATCGCACGGCATTGGACGGTGGGGCGAGCGGTAAACATTGAAGTGGATTTGGTGGCACGGTATTTGGAACGGCTTATCGGGGCAAAAACCGACACGCCACAAAGCAGGATTACCGAAGAGTTGTTGATAAAAAGTGGGTTTTTTAAGTAGATTTAATGAACTCAATATTTAACGCACGTCCCTACGTTTACGTTATTAAATTGGATTGCGGTAATTTAAAAATATATATAAAGGTAAAAAATGAACCAAAAATTACGCCTAATTTTCGCAGGCACACCAGAATTTGCCAAAGTCGCCTTACAAGCCCTAATTGACCGCCAAGACGGGCTAAATCTTGACATTGTGGCGGTTTATACTCAGCCTGACCGCAAGGCAGGACGTGGGCAAAAATTGACCGCAAGCCCCGTTAAAGAGCTTGCCCTTGCTCATAATATCCCTGTGGAACAGCCGATAAGTTTTAGCTTAAAGCATGAAAACGGACAGGTTTCACGTGAAACACTTGCCAATTATCGCCCTGATGTGATGATTGTGTGTGCGTATGGCTTGATTTTACCGCTTGGCGTGCTAAATACTCCGACTTATGGTTGCCTAAACATTCACGGCTCGCTACTGCCTAGGTGGCGTGGCGCGGCTCCTATTCATCGGGCGATTTTGGCAGGCGATACGACCACAGGCATTACGATAATGCAGATGAATCAAGGGCTTGACACGGGCGATATGCTTTACAAACTTCCTTGCGACATTACCGACACCGACACGACCCAAACGCTTCACGACAAACTTGCCGAGCTTGGTGGTGTGGCGATGATAACCGTGCTAAAAGATTTGGCAACTTATCAGGCTAATGCCGAGCCACAAGATGACCGCCTTGCCAATTATGCCGAAAAAATCAGCACCGATGAAGGGCAAATCAACTGGCAAAATTCCGCTCATCAAATCAATCGCCAAATCCGTGCGTTAAATGCGTTTGCTTTTTTAAATGGCGAGCGTATCAAGGTGCTAGAATGTACGCCCATAAAGCCTGACCAAACCACGACCGAGACGGCAGGTAAGATTGTGAGTGTGGGGCGAAAGGCGGTGCTGGTGGCGTGCGGTGCTGATGAAAATGGCGATAAGCATTTGATAAATATCACAAAAATGCAATGGGCGGGGGGTAAGCCTTTGACTGCTGAACAAATTGCGGTGGGCGATAAATTAAAAGACGGACAAGTTTTTGATAATTACGCTGACAATGGGCAATAATATGCAAATCAATCCACAATTACCCGTCCGAGCCAATATTATTTTAACCCTTGAAAAAATCAATCAAGGGCAATCCTTAGCATTATTATTGGACGATTTATTAAACGCCGTCAAAGATAATGAAAAAGGCTTCGCCCACGAATTATTATTAGGCACGCTTCGCCATTGGCACGCCATTAGTCGCATTGGTGAGAGTTTGATAAAACAGCCCCCAACCGATATTGGTATTACCTGTGCTTTAAATATGGGCTTGTATGAACTTTTATATATGAACACGCCTGATTATGCCATTATCAACGAAACATTAAATGCGGTCAAATCTTTAAATAAAAATTATGGCGTAGGGCTAATTAACGCCATATTGCGAAAAGTGGCAGACAAAAAAGAAAAATTCGCCAAAAAGATAAATAAAAATCACAGTCTGCCTAATTGGCTTGCCAAAGAATTAAAGCAAGATTGGGGCGAATATTATGAAAATTTGGGGCAAAATTTGCGAAAGTCTGCTCCGATATTTTTGCGTGTCAATGGTAAATTTAGCACGCTTACATATTATGCCGATTTGTTAAATTCTGCCGATATTGCCCATGAAATTCTACCACTTGGCGTGGCGGATGAGTGTGTGATTAAGCTGACCACTTCGCAAAAAGTGCAATCTTTACCGCATTTTCAAGACGGTTTTGTGAGTGTGCAAGACCGCCATGCCCAGCTTTGTGGGCATATTTTAAAGGCGTTAAACCTATCCAAAAATCTAAGATTATTGGACGCTTGCACCGCCCCTGGGGGGAAACTCGCCCAACTGCTTGAACTGTCAAACGATGTGTTTCACGTGGAACATATCACGGCACTGGATAATGACGAAAAACGCCTAAATCATGTGCATGACAACTTGGCTCGCTTGGGGTTGGCGGGCAAGGCGGACGTGATTTGGGCGGACGGCACGAGCTATCGCACGGATACGCCCTTTGATGTCATTGTGCTTGACGCTCCGTGTACTGCCACAGGGGTCATCAGGCGACACCCTGACATTGCCCTACTTCGCACCGAGCAAGATGTCGCCCAAACGGTCGCCTTGCAAGCGGAAATTTTACAAAATCTGTGGCAAAATCTGGCGGTGGGCGGGTATTTGCTGTATATTACTTGCTCCTTGTTAAAGGTGGAAAACGAACATCAAATGACAAATTTCCTTGCCAGTACGCCAAACGCCAAAGCGGTGGAATTTAAATTGACCTTACCCAATCAAATCAAGCAAACGGTGGGTTATCAATGTTTGCCGTTAAATGACGATGACGGAGACGGGTTTTATTATGCGTTGCTACAAAAAGTGGATTAAAGGCAAAATAAATGATAATATGAACATTATTTGTTTAATGAAATAGATAACCAACCGCCAAAATCATTTGTCAAGATTATATCAATTTAGACAGATAGGTGTTTGAAGAAAAATATCAGATGTATTATGATTGATAAATAATAGGAGTTGTTATGGATATTAAGCCAATACAAACCATTGAACAAGCTGTTCAATATATACAATCCATTCCAGTCCAAAGACAGCAAGGTATTTTTGATTATTTGTATGCGGATATGATTGATTATCAAAACAGGTCAAAAACAAATCAAGAAAAACGCCAATTTGGATTATATCAAGGTAAAGGCAGTTTTAAGTTGTCTGATGATTGGGAGATGAGCGAAGAAGAACTATTGGGATTATAACATGAAAAATCGGTACGTTATAGATACGCATATTTTTCTATGGTTGGTTTTTAATCCTAATAAAATCAATGATAAAATCAGACGTTTATTGGAAGATAAAAATAATCAAGTTTTTATCTGTAATACCAGTTTTTGGGAAATTTCCATTAAATATAATCTGGGTAAATTGGATTTAAATGGCGTATCGCCCAAAGAATTGCCTAATATTGCCATAAAAATGAGTATTGAAATTATACAAGTTAATCATGATATTATGGCAAATTTTTATCAATTACCAAAAGTAGAAAAACACAAAGACCCATTTGATAGAATTATGATTTATTATTGTATTTATCATAAATTAACATTGGTTTCTATTGATGATAAGTGCAATGAATATCAAAAGTTTGGTTTGGATTTAATATAATTTTTTAATTTAAAAGGTACTTTTATGAACTATATCAGCACTCGTGGCAATACCGCCCCCATGCAATTTAGCGATGTTTTGCTTATGGGGCTTGCCCCTGACGGCGGTTTGATGCTCCCTGAAACCTACCCACAGATTGACCGTGCGACTTTGGATAAATGGCGTTCGCTGTCTTATACCGAGCTTGCTTTTGAGATTATGTCGCTATTTGCCACCGATATTCCAAGCGATGATTTAAAGGTACTCATTGACAAAACCTACACCAAAACCGCCTTTGGCACGGACGAGATTACCCCTGTTCGCACGCTAAAAGACGGCATTAAAATTTTGGAATTATCCAATGGTGTAACGCTTGCTTTTAAAGATATGGCAATGCAATTTTTGGGCAATGCCTTTGAATATGTCCTAAAACAAAAAAACAAACGCCTAACCATTATCGGAGCAACGTCTGGCGATACAGGCAGTGCTGCTGAATATGCCTTGCGTGGTAAAGATAATATTGATGTCTTTATGATGTCGCCACACGGCAAAATGAGCGAATTTCAGCGAGCTCAAATGTATAGCCTTATGGACGATAATATCCACAATATCGCCATTGACGGTATGTTTGATGATTGCCAAGACATTGTTAAAGCCATTCAGCAGGATAAAGCATTTAAAGACAAATATCAAATTGGCACGGTTAATTCTATTAACTGGGGTCGTATTTTGGCTCAAATTGTTTATTATTTTAAAGGCTATTTTAATGCCACCAATAATAATGACGAGTGGGTAAGTTTTTGCGTGCCGTCTGGTAATTTTGGTAATGTCTGTGCAGGTCATATTGCCCGTGAAATGGGATTGCCAATTCATCGCTTAATTGTGGCGACCAATGAAAATGATGTATTAAATGAATTTTTTAAAACAGGCAAATACATTCCAAGAAAAGCAAGCGAGACTTATGTAACGTCAAGCCCTTCTATGGACATTTCAAAAGCGTCTAATTTTGAGCGGTTTATTTATTTGCTCATTGGCAAAAATGGTAATGAATTAAATAATCTGTGGCAAGATGTCAATAGCGGTAAGGGATTTGATTTGTCGCATTTATTAAATGATGCCAATGACAAATACGGCTTTGTGTCGGGTAAATCCACGCACGCTGACCGCATTGCCACGATTAAGGCGGTGTGGCAGAGCGATAAGGATTTGCTAGACCCGCACACGGCAGACGGTGTTAAGGTCGCCCGTGAAGTGCGTCTGGCTGATGAAGTGATTGTCGTTGCCGAGACTGCCTTGCCTGCCAAATTTGCCGAGACCATTATAGAGGCGGTTGGGCAGATTGACATTCCACGTCCTGATCATACCAAAGACATTGAAAGCCTACCGCAAAAAGTCGTGGTGCTTGATAATAAAGCGGAGCTGGTTAAAGAGCAGATTGAGAAGTTTGTGAAGTTGTAAAATAAAAAAGCCATTTTAGAAATGAAATGGCTTTTGATTATTTAAAGTTATATTTGAAAAACTATGTCTGCTACGTCTTATTTAATTAACCATACAAAGAAACAGGTATTAAGCTTTTGTCATCTACCTGTTTCAACAATTGGCGAGATAATGATGAATCATGTCGCCAGTGCAATGGTTGTCTGTTATGTTAATGACAATAAAAGTGATGAAATTTGTTTTGTCAATGATTACGATGACGATATGTCCTTATATCAAGATTATCAAGAAATCACCAATGCTCTCATTGATAAAATGATAGCTCAAGATATTTTGATGTATCACAACCCAAAACAAACTTGGATAGATGATGAGATATGGTTTTGGAGTTTGGCGGTAAAATCAGATTAAATTAAAACCCATTAAACGCCGTGATGTTCACTGTTTGTCATGAGATGTGTGATAAAGCTTGCCTAAGTGCGACAATGGTAAGGTGTGAGCAGTCTTTGTAAGGTGTGCCAGTCTAGATTTTTAAAGTTTGTTCGAGATGGGCTTGCTGCCAGATTGGCTAAATTTTTTTAGAAGTTGTATTTTTGTCGGAAAGTTACCGCCAAATAATGATAAAATAGTTAATATTTTTTTACATTTTGTGGTATGCTAAGCAAGATTTTAGCAAGTTCGTGTTTTGATGTCTAAAAAGACACACTTGTTGCCTTTAATAATGGATAATGATATGAAGCTAACAGCCCTAAAAAGCCTGATGACTGCTTGCCTGATCGGTGGTGTGATGATGTCATCAGCCCATGCAAATAACCCTGCTCCAACCATCAAAGCAGATGCCCCTAACCGTTACACCGTCAAAAAAGGCGACACGTTGTGGGACATCTCTGGCAGATACCTAAATGCACCGCACAGATGGCGTGAGATTTGGGCGACCAATAAGCAAGTCAAAAACCCACACCTTATCTACCCCGGTGACATCCTTATCATGTGTATCATTAAGGGTCAGACTTTGGTTGGTGTGGATACAGGCGAAGGCTGTGCAGGCATTGAACGTCAGATGCAAGAGACGCCAGCCAACGATACCCCTGTACAGCTTAACTCATCAGAAGGCAGTGTGCCCACCATCCCATTATCAAACATCCGTCATTGGCTTGACCGTTCGGTGATTGTCAATCCCGATGATTTTGAGACAACCCCTTATGTACTGGCATCTAAAAAAGGCAATCTCATTACCGCAACAGGCGATAAGATTTATGTCAAAGGTGCACTACTCACCCCAGGTCAGACTTATGGCGTTTATCGCAAATCCGAGCCTTATGTGGACGTAAAAACTGGTGCGGTGATGGGGTTAGAAGCCATTCAAGTGGCTCGTGGTATCGTGACTGATGTGGCAGGTAATGGCGTATCAAGCATTCAAATTACCCAGTCATTTGACACAGAGATTCGTGAAGGTGATCGTGTATTCTCTGAGATTCACACCCAACTGCCTTTGGTGTTCTATCCTGCCCCCGCTCAGGTGACTCGTGGCGGTAGTATTGCACGCGTGATGGGTAGTATCGGCAGTGCCGCCAAAGGCAGTGTGGTCGCCATCAATATCGGTGCTGCCCAAGGGGCAAGAGCGGGCCACGTTCTTGATGTCTATCGCAAAGGGGTATTAGTGCGTGATGTTCATGACAACGATACACCGGTTCGTCTGCCCAGCGAAAAAGCAGGTCAAGTCATGGTGTTTAAAGTATTTGACCACATCAGCTATGCTTATGTTCTCTCGTCAGAGTTGCCACTTAACAAAGGCGACCAGTTGGTGCCACCTGACTATCTGTAAGTTTTTATTTTCAAATTGCCAGTACACTGTATTGGCAATTTTATTTTGTCAATGAAATTTTACAAAAAAGGCGGTGGTGGTATAATGCCATCTAAGATAAAAACAAGTAATGATTATGAGATACCAATCACTAAATGAGACATCCGCCACACTTGCCTTGTGGTATGTGGTAAACACATCTTTGACTGCCTTTTATAAATTGACCGAACAATTTGGTGATGCAAAACAGGCACTGTCAGCAGAGCTTGGGGCGTGGCAAGAGCTTGGTGTGCATAATGCCCACATCAAAAGATGGCAGGATGTTGATGATGTCATGGCGATGGTGGATAGACTGCATGACGAAGCAGGGCGTGGGACGTACGGGGTGCTTTTGATGGATGATGAGCGTTATCCTGAGATGCTAAGACAGATGTACGACCCACCACCAGTACTGTTTTATCGGGGAGATGTGGCACGCTTGTCAGATAGGCAGGTGGCAATCGTCGGCAGTCGTCAGCCCACAGAGTTTGCTTATCAGATGACGTTTAATATGGCAGAATATCTGGCTTATCAGGGGCTGACTGTGACCAGCGGATTGGCAGGCGGTGTTGATAGGGCGGCACATTTGGGTGGGTTGTCAGGTGGGCGTGGGCAGACAGTTGGGGTAATGGGAACGGGCATTGATGTGTGCTATCCTAAGAACCACAACGCTCTGTATGCTCAGATTATCAATGACGGCGGTTGTCTCATCAGCGAGCTACTGCCTGCCACGCCCGCCACCAAGCACAACTTTCCACGCCGTAACCGTTTGGTGGCTGGGCTGTCGCTTGCTACGTTGGTTACCGAAGCTGCTATTGCCAGTGGTTCACTCATTACCGCCCGCCTGACCGCCGAACAAGGCAAGCAAGTCTTTGCCGTACCCAGCTCTATTGACAATGTTAATGCCGAAGGTTGTCATCATCTCATTCGTGAAGGGGCGACCCTTATCTACCATCCCAGTCAGATTATCGATGAGCTAAGTGAGAGCGTGACGGGTTGTAACGCCCTGCCCAAAACCTTCTCTCGGGGTGTCTTAGCACTTGATAATACTCATGAAAAACCCCCTGTGCCCGCACCAGTTGCCATTCCAGTCCATTTGCAGGGCGTGTTTGACAAGCTCTCTGGTCGGCCTACAGACTTAGACACGCTTGTTATGGCGACGTCACTAGATGTTGGGACGTTGCTGGCGTCTTTGTTGGAGCTTGAAATGCTTGGCGTGGTAAAGGTGGTTGGGGGTCGTTATGAGCGGGCGTGAGTATGTCACCGATAGCGTTGATGTGGCGTATGAATGGGTCAAGCAGGGTAGGATTTTGGCTTATCCCACAGAGAGTGTATGGGGGCTAGGCTGTCATGCTTTTGATGTGCAGGCGGTAAGCAGACTGCTCGCCCTAAAACAACGCCCTGCCGAAAAGGGCGTGATTGTGCTGACTTCGGATGAATCATGCATTGATGTATTTTTAAAAAATCTACCAAAGGCTCGCCAAGATGACATCATCAAAAGCTGGGCGTGTGTCGATGACAGACAGCAGGCGAGTACATGGCTGTTTGATATTCCTGATGGGGTTTATATCCCCCCGTGTGTGCGTGGCAAGCATGAGAACCTTGCCATTCGGGTGATACATCACGCCAAAATCGCCAAGTTGTGTGATTTGTTTGCCACCGCTGATAATCACAATCCTTTTGGTTTTTTGGTGTCCACCAGTTGTAATGTTGGTGGGCAAGCCCCCGCCCATGATTTTGATACGGCATGGGAGTATTTTGGTAATGGTATCTGTTATCTGCTTGGCGATACCCTAGGCTATGACAAGCCCAGCCAAATCATTAATGCCAATACAGGGCAAGTGGTGCGGTAGTTTTTGATGGTGAGCATAAAAAACCCTTTGTATGACACAAAGGGTTTTGACTTTAAAAACAGTCAGACTGCTTAGATGCCAGCAGCGGCTTTAAAGGCAGCTTCATCAAAGTCATCACCGTGAGTGACAACCACAGTGCCTTTTTCAACGTTGATATTGACAAACTTAACACCAGCGATATTTTCGGTTTTGGCAACCAAAGCATCAGCGGCAGCTTGGTCAGCAACAGTTAGGTTAAATTGAGATTGAGACATAAGATACTCCATGGATTAAATGATGGGTGGATGGTAATGATATAGATTAAGCATGGTATGAGTGTGTTTAAATTAAGATTTAAATCAACTCATCGTTTATTTAAAAAACAAATTGATACTAAACTTATTCTAGCTGATATCAGGTCTTATGCAATAAAATACAGATGAAATGTCATAAACTAAGCATCAACAGCATTGATTTTACAAGTCATTACAATGTAAGCTAATGTAATCCAAAAGTTAAGTATTCATCGCAGATTTGGGATTGTGATGACATGATTCATCAGCATGTTTAAAAGTATGAATTTTTCTGTGATTTTATCTTAGATTTTAAAAACTTGAAACAAACATTTTGATACAATATGTACCAAAATGTTTGTTTTTATTACTAAATTGTGATTTAACAATCGTGCTAAATGATGGCACTTTTTATTTATTATCTAACTACTTGATAAGATTGCATTTTATTGGGTTTTTTAAAAAGGAAAGGTTATGCAAGAAAAAGCAACATCTTCTCAAATGCAGAGATTTTTAAGAGGTGTGGAATGGCTTGGCAATCTGTTGCCACATCCTGCCATTTTATTTGTATGGATGTCGGTCATTCTGCTTGTAGCGTCTGCCATTTTGTCAATGATGGGCGTGTCGGTGGTTGATCCACGCCCAGAAGGGGCAAAGGGTCGCAGTGAAGACGGTATGATTTATGTCGTCAATCTCTTAAATGGCGATGGGCTTGCCAAGATTGTTGAAAATCTCGTGTCCAACTTCACAGGCTTTGTGCCACTTGGGACGGTGCTTGTCGCCTTGCTCGGGGTGGGCATTGCTGAGCGGTCGGGCATGATTTCGGCAGCTCTTCGGGGGCTTGTCATGAACGCCCCGCCAAAGATGGTAACTTTTGTGGTGGTCTTTGCAGGTATCATGTCAAACACCGCCTCAGAGCTTGGCTATGTGGTGCTGATTCCGCTGGCGGCGATGATTTTTCATTCATTGGGCAGACACCCATTGGCAGGACTTGCTGCTGCCTTTGCAGGCGTGTCGGGCGGTTATAGTGCCAACTTATTGCTCGGCACGGTTGACCCATTGCTGTCGGGCATCAGCCAAGAAGCGGCACGCATCATTGACCCTGAGTATGTCGTGGGTGCAGAAGCCAACTGGTATTTTATGGCGGTGAGCACATTTTTGGTGAGTGGCATTGGCTACTTTGTTACCGAAAAAATCGTAGAACCATCTTTGGGTAAATACAATCCTGATGATGCCGATGACCCAAGCGTACTTGATACTAAGGTAGAGAGACTGACTGCTTTGGAGAAAAAGGGACTGCTTTGGTCGGGCGTGTCCATGCTGATTTTTTGTTTGCTATTGGCATGGACGATTGTGCCTACCGATGGGATTTTAAGACATCCTGAGACAGGGCTTGTGGCAGGCTCGCCATTTTTGCATGGGATTGTGGTGTTTATCTTTGTGTTCTTTGCCATTCCAGGGATTGTGTATGGTAAGATTACAGGCACCATCAAGACCAATGATGACGTGGTGGATGCCATGAGTGCTGCCATGAGTTCGCTTAGTATGTACATCGTGCTGGTGTTCTTTGCCGCTCAGTTTACCGCCTTTTTTAATTGGTCAAACATCGGCTCGGTCATGGCGGTATCAGGAGCGAACTTCCTAAACGGCATTGGGCTGACAGGACCTTTGTTGCTCGTGGGCTTTATTTTGATTTGTGCTTTTGTCAATCTTATGCTCGGCTCGGCATCGGCTCAGTGGGCGATTACCGCACCGATTTTTGTGCCAATGCTCATGCTGACAGGCTATGCCCCAGAGATGATTCAGGCGGCTTATCGTATCGGCGATAGCAGTACCAACATCATCACGCCGATGATGAGCTACTTTGGGCTTATCATGGCAGTGGCGATTCGCTACAAAAAAGACACAGGGGTCGGCACGCTCATGTCGCTTATGATTCCGTACTCGCTCTTGTTCTTGGTGGGGTGGACGGTGCTGTTTTGTGTTTGGGTGTTTGCCTTAGGTCTGCCCGTAGGGCCAGGGGCTGCGACTTATTACACGCCTTAATCTTATTAGACGATAAAAAATCCCTTGTTTGATGACAAGGGATTTTTAAAGTGGTTTACTAAACCATTTATCAGGTCATTTACTAAGCCATTTGCCAAACTGATTTGCCAAATCATCTAAAATAAGTTTGGTTTGTTGGGGCAGGATTGTCTTTTTGTAAAATATGTCAAGCAAAAGCGTGTGGGGAATGAAGAGGTTAATTTTTATGGTGTGTAGCGATGGGTTTGGTGGGGGTTTTTGATGGTTTTTAAAAATTTATCGCAAAAATTTAAAAAACCCCTTGCATTTTTGCCAAACTTTGCTATAATCATCGCCCACAGCTTTTGACAAATTTGTCAATCAAAACGGTGACGTGGGTGAGTGGCTGAAACCACATCCCTGCTAAGGATGCATACGGGAAACTGTATCGAGGGTTCGAATCCCTCCGTCACCGCCATTTATTTTAAAAAATAAATAAAAAGGCTTGACATCCTAAATTTTTGATGTATAATAGCCCACCACAACGAGTGGTAAAGATTGATAATCACATCAGTTGTACTGCACCCGTAGCTCAGTTGGATAGAGCACTTGGCTACGAACTAAGGGGTCGGGAGTTCGAATCTCTCCGGGTGCGCCATATACCAAACACCAAAACTTGATTAAGTTTTGGTGTTTTTGTTTGTGTGGGTTTGTCAAATGGATTTATAAAGATAATTTGATGGTTTGACATGGCATAAATTTAGGGTTTGGCTTAGCTTTTGAGATTAAGTATGCCATTCTCAACTTTGTATAAATGATTGGTTTATCAAGGGCGAATTGCAATTCACTCCTACGACCCAAAAAATAATTATCAAATAATCAATAAGTTACCATTTTAAGTAATGAAGTATCAAGTGTCAAATAGTCATTTATGTAAGACGGATGAAAGCGTGAAATTTTATCAAATGCCAATAAAATGGTATTAATGACAATCGCACCCTAAGACTTTAACACATAAAAGTGTCATAAATGTTCAACACGCCCCAAAAGTCATGGTAAAATAAAGCCTATTTTGACTCTATTTATCACCATGGCTAAAAAAAACAAAACCCCAAAACCCCGTCCATCAACTAAGACACACAGCGAAGACAAGCCCATACAGGTAGACCCTGATGAGCTACCTGTCATCGCCAAACCCTTGGTGCGAGTGACGGCACTACTATATGATGGCATGTTGATATTGGCGATGTTGTTTTTGGTGGGGACGATTGGGGCGGTGGTCGGTACGCTGTTGTTTATGGAAGTGGGGACGGACTCGGCACACGCCCAAAGACTGCCAACTTGGTATCAAAATGGGGTCATGACACCGCTGTTTGTGCTGACCTTGATAGGTTTTTATGGACTGTTTTGGCGAAAATCAGGGCAGACGCTCGGCATGCAGACATGGCGATTAAAGACAGTGGATAACGCAGGACATCTGCTGACGTGGGTACAAAGCACTCGCCGTATCATCAGTGCCTGCCTACTGCCCATACTCTGTGCGACCATCGGTGGGGTGCTACACGGCTCACGACTGGCGGTGCTGATGAGTGCCATGCTGGGGTTTTTGTTTAATTATCTGTTTTGTGCGTTCAATACTCGGGGGCTTGCGGTGCATGACATGCTATCTAACACCATCACCTTAAAAGTTCCCAAAATCCAACATGAAAGCCTATGGCAATCATGGCGTAAAAAACAAGAAACTCCCTAATAAACAAGAAATCTAAAAATCGCCCAGTCTGTATGGATTGGGCAATTTTATATAAGGGCTTTGATTTGTAAAGTTTGCCATATTATCACTTTGATATCCAAATAAAAAACCTATTTACCAAAGGGTGGTAAATAGGTTGGAGAAACAAAAACAAGTAAAAAATCAGCCATCAATCAACGTGGGTTTACAACCACATTTTGGTCGGTATTGATGATAATCTCAGAAGGTCTGTCCACAACGATACGTACTTCGTTAGGGTTTACTTCGTTGGCGTTACGATAGTTGTCATAGGCTTCGGTACAGCCCACACAGCGAGAGAGTGCCGACCAAGGCTTGACAACCAAAGTCTCATAAGAACTCTCCACGCTACCTGATGCCATAGAAAATGGTAAGCCTACCGCATGAAGTGCTGTGCCTGCAACCGCACCAACCAACTGTAATGGTTTGGCAACGGTAATATCAAGCACCGCAGAGCCATAGGTAGGACCAAAATGCTCTTCATCAATCTCGATGGCAGCGTGAGCGGTGGTGCTGATAAGGGCGGTGGCAGTCAGTGCCAATAAAGTGTGTTTGATTTTCATGAGAGTATCCTAATGGGGGCGATTTGCCCAAGATAGATTTATGCTATTATTAAAACAAGTTCCGCCCATATTATCAAGCCTATTTTGCCAGAAAGTGGGTGGACGGTAAAATTTTCCGACAAGGGGTAAACAAATCGGTAACATTTGGCGATGCCCAATGATTGCTAAAAGCTAATGAATTAAACAGTTGAATTAAACAGTGGGGTTAACAGCTGGGTCAAGTGGCTGACAGCTCGGGCAGTACACACTGGCTCGCCCACCGATTTTAATGTTTTCCAAAATCTCTTGGCATGCCGTACATGGCTCACCTGCTCGTCCATAAGCCAGTAGGATTTGTTGAAAATAGCCCGTTTTGCCCGCCCCTACGGTAAAGTCCCGAAGACTTGACCCGCCTTGTTCGATGGAGCGAGCGAGTATCGCCTTGATGTTATCGACCAGTACAGCCATCTTGTCTTTATCTATCTGATGGGCAGGCGTGGCAGGGTGTACGCCTGACATGAACAGGCTCTCCACGGCGTAGATGTTACCCACACCAACCACGATGGACTGCTCCATGATGACGGATTTGATGGGGCGGGCGATGGGGCGTTTGGGGTTTTTATGAATCAGCCCGTGCAGATAGTCAGCATCAAAGGCATCATCCAAAGGCTCTACCCCGAGTTTGTCAAGATAACGCTCGGCATCATCTGCCCACATCACCATGCCAAAACGCCTGGGGTCATGATAATGCAGACGCACCGATGAGTCATCAAAGCCAAAGATGACGTGGTCATGCTTGCGTGGGGCAAGGGAGTCATGTTGTTGCAGACTGCCTGACATGCCCAAATGAATGAGCAGACGCAGGGGCGAGCCGTTTTTGTTAAAATCAAGCAGTAGATATTTGGCACGGCGAACCACACGCACAAGTTTCGCCCCGACAAGCTCGTCTAGGTCGTCTGGTATCACTTCACGCAAGCGATGGGCGGACGTGTAAATGTCGCTGACACGCTGACCGATGAGTGGGGCAAGGCTGGCTTTGGTTGTTTCAACTTCGGGTAATTCGGGCATGACTGTATTTCTGATAAATCTGGCAGGAGTGATAAGTGGTTATTTGCTTTTGTAGCTAGGTTTGTTATTATAGCTAATTTTGGGGTCTAAAACAGCTATTTTTGCATTCTTAAATTTGTAAGTAATTGAAAATTTAAAATTTAATTTTATTATGTGATTGCATACAAAGCGTGAAATTTGTATAATAACTTCATTATTTTTTCCAAAAATTGGATTTATTAGCATGATAATTACTCGCCTGTATGTGGATAATTTATATGGATTTCAAGATTTTGAGCTTGACTTGACTTACCCAAGAAAGCATTCGCAACCCTTATTAGACTTTGAATATTTAGAAGATGTGCCAGCATTCAAATTTAAACGAGTGTGCATTTTAATGGGAACAAATGCCAGCGGTAAAACGTCGCTAGGGAAAATTTTATTGGGTATTCAATGGATGTTAAATGGAAATTCTATTATTGTTCCTAGTATCTTGTATGATGCGGTTTGTAACATTGATAAGTCTGCACGGATTGAAATTGAATTTGTTTTTTCTAAAAGCAATCAATTTATCTCACTTTCTTTGGAGTTTTTGAAAAATGGTAAAATTGTCACCATTGAACATACCGCTATCACTTTAAATAAAAGTGATAGCAATATTACAGCAAAAAATCGCTTAGAAAATCAAAAAGAACAGGATAAACTTAGTAGGGATTTGCTCAATCCAATTGATAGCGAAAGTGATAAAATAGCTGAATATTATCAAGATAAAGAATTTTCATTTTATTATGTATTTGCAGAAAATCATAATAATGAAATCAGACCAATTAGATTATCAACAGAGTATGATTTTGAAATTTTGTTAAAAATTTTAAAGTCTTTTGATTGTTCTATTATTGATGTAGCACCTTTAAAGACAACCAGAAAAGATGATGAGGATATCATTGAGGGTTACACAGTGTTTTTTGAAAATGGCGATTCTGTTAAAGTAACCGACAATGGCGAGACTTTTACACAAAGAAGTAAAAATCGCTTTTCAAAAGGCACTTATGATGTATTGAGCGTGGCGGATTTTATATTATCTGTTATTAAAAATGACTTTTATAGCTCTATTTATTTTCTTGATGAAAAACTGTCATCAAGCCATTCTGAATTAGAGATTACTATTTTAAATTTGATTATTCAAAAACTAAATAGATATTCGCAATTTTTTTATACAACCCATAATTACGATGTTTTGGACTTAAATCTACCAAGTCATAGCTTTGTTTTTCTACATAAAGAATATGGGTACTGTATGGCAGAACAGCCAGAAAAATTAGGTTTTTCAAAAAATGACAGAACATTAAAAGGTTATGTCAGAAATAATTATTTTAAAACCATACCTTCTACACAATTTTTAGATGAATTGATTTGGGGGGAATGATGTTAAAACCTAAAAAAATTCCTGAAATCGTTGTATTGGTTGAAGGCGAAAATGAGCAAAAATATTGGGATGCCATAAGATTTTTAGGTAAAACAAAAAAGTTTAATCTTTGGCAAGCTACAGAAGCTAAGATAAAATCACTATTGCGAACAATCAAGGTAAGCTCACAAATTGTCGTCATAGCCGATACCGACCAGTTACAGGAAATCAATAATTTTATTCATAATATCAGCAGTCTTAAAAAGCATTGTAAATTAGCACCAATTGTCATTTTACAATGTGAAAATTTTGAAGATGAGCTATGTTATTCTTGTAACTGTAAAATTAGTCATTTGTATTCTCATTTTGGAGCAACAGGTATTGACAATCTTAAAAGCAATATCAACAAAGAAAAGCATTTGATTAAAAAATTAGAAAAAATCAAGCACAATTCTTCATTAATGTGGTCAAGAAGTGGAAAAAATAGTCAAAAATCATTTGATGACATCAAAAATCTCATCGGTAATCACGATACTTTGATAGATAAAGGCATTCGGGTTGATTTTAACTCATAACCAAACACCTTGCCCCACCGCCCAAACCATGCGATAATAGGCGGTTAAATTGGCAAAAATTTGACAAGTTCTAAATCAGACCAATTTTTAAAAATCTCTTTTAATTCAAGGATTTGTATGGCTCAATACATCTACACCATGAACAAAGTGTCAAAACTTGTTCCGCCTAAGCGTGAAATTTTAAAAGACATTTCATTGTCCTTTTTCCCAGGGGCAAAAATTGGCGTGCTGGGTCTTAACGGTGCCGGTAAATCCACCTTGCTACGCATTATGGCGGGCGTGGATACCGAATTTAGCGGGGAAGCTCGTCCGCAAGCGGGCATTAAGGTGGGCTATCTGCCCCAAGAACCCCAACTTGACCCCACCAAAGACGTGCGTGGCAACGTGGAAGACGGCGTGCGTGAAGCCCTTGATGCCCTAGAACGCCTTAACCAAATCTATGCCGAATATGCCGAGCCTGATGCCGATTTTGACAAATTGGCCGCCGAGCAAGGCAAAATGGAAGACATCATTCAGGCGTGGGACGCTCACAACCTAAACACCCAGCTTGAAAAAGCAGCGGACGCACTTCGTTTGCCACCGTGGGACGCTGACGTCTCCAAGCTGTCAGGAGGCGAAAAACGCCGTGTTGCCCTGTGCCGTCTGCTCCTGTCTAAGCCTGATATGCTCCTGCTTGACGAGCCGACCAACCACTTGGATGCAGAGTCTGTGGCGTGGCTAGAACGTTTCTTAAAAGACTACTCTGGCACGATTGTGGCGATTACCCACGACCGCTATTTCCTTGACAATGTCGCCGAGTGGATTTTGGAGCTTGACCGTGGCTATGGCTACCCATACCAAGGCAACTACACCGAATGGCTAGAACAGAAAAACAAACGCCTAGAACAAGAGCAAAAGCAAGAAGAAGCCTTTGCTAAGGCTCTAAAACAAGAGCTAGAATGGGTTCGTAAAAACCAAAAAGGTCAGCAAGCCAAATCCAAATCTCGCCTTGAACGCTTTGAAGAGATGAACTCTCGTGAGTTCCAACAGCGTAACGAGACGGCAGAGATTTATATTCCACCAGGACCCCGTTTGGGCAATAAAGTGATTGAAGTTAATAACATCTCAAAATCCTTTGGCGACCGTTTGCTGTACGAAAACCTATCGTTTAGCGTGCCACCCATGGCAATTGTGGGTATCGTGGGACCAAACGGTGCGGGTAAAACGACCCTATTTAATATGATTACGGGCAAAGACAAGCCCGACACCGGCACGGTAGAAGTGGGCGAGAGCGTCAAAGTCGCCTATGTGGGGCAGGTTAGAGATGAGCTTGACGACAACAAAACCGTGTGGGAAGAAGTGTCAGACGGACTTGACATGATTACCGTGGGCGAATACACCACGCCAAGCCGTGCCTACATCGGACGCTTTAACTTTAAGGGTCAAGACCAACAAAAACGTGTGGGCAGTCTGTCAGGCGGTGAGCGAAATCGCTTGCAACTTGCCAAAACCCTAAAACAAGGGGCGAACGTTATCCTGCTTGACGAACCGTCCAACGACCTTGACGTGGAGACCTTGCGTGCCTTGGAAGATGCGGTGCAGGTGTTCCCTGGTACGGTCATGGTGGTGTCCCACGACCGCTGGTTCTTGGACCGTATTTGTACGCACATTTTGTCGTTTGAAAACGAAACGCCAGAGTTCTTTGACGGTAACTACACCGAATACGAAAAATGGCGTAAAGAGCGACTTGGGGCAGATGCCACGCCTAAGCGGATGAAGTATAAGAAGATTGGGAGCTAGACGTTATATAGTAATAAAGACTCAAACAAAGGATTGTTTGAGTCTAATTTTTAATTTAAGAGCTTCAAAATGCCAAGAAAAGAATTGAAAGATGAAAATCCAATTTTGGAATCCAAAGAAGAAGTGGATTTTAATAAATTTTTGAACACTATCAATAATGGTAATATTGATAAAAAATATGATGATATAATAAATAAATTATTATCTGTCTTAGGTTTTTTGTAAAATTACTGCCCATTATTACTGTTTTTAGCATTGTAATAGGTTTTATAAATATAAGAATATATCTTGATATCATAGACAAATCTTTTTTATTTCCAGATATCATTTCAAAATCTTATAATTTGATAGCAATTATTAGTTTCTATTTACTAAATATTATGATATTGCTGTCATTATTTTTTATACCTAAACTTATCGGACTTTTAAGTAATACGTTAAAAAATGACATATCAAAAAAACCGAATATTTCAACTTTTTTAACTATTTTATTTATATTTTCGTCCCTTTCTTTTTTGTGCAATATAATACTAGGCTATATTTTATCAATATCTTTCATTGTTTTATTTTTTATATTAATCTCTATAATATCGGTAGGTGAAAAAAGTAATGTATTGAGTAATTTGTTCAGTAATTTTGTGCTATCTTTATCTCTTTTAATATTATTCTCAACAGTTTTACTGTTTTATTTTTTTAAT